>JAQYVL010000252.1 GCA_030145525.1 Desulfobacterales bacterium | reverse complement strand
GGCACGATCGGCGGGATTGTGTTTGCGGTTTTTGGATTAAAATCTCCATTTTTGTGGGGGGTCTTAATGTCTCTGCTGGCTTTTCTTCCAATTGTCGGAATCGGTGCTGTATTTCTTCCAGCGGCATTGTTTCTGTTTTTGAAAGGGCGAATATTTGCAGCTGTATTTTTTATTGTTTTTTATGCTGTACTATCCTTTGGAATAGAATATATCTTCAAGCCTAAAGTTGTAGGCAACCGTGTGAAAATGCACACACTTCTGGTTTTCCTTTCGATTATCGGCGGGATGAAACTCTTCGGGATTCTCGGGATAATTTATGGGCCATTGGTTGTTACATGCTTTCTGACACTGGTAGATATCTACCATGAGAACTATCAGAAAATGGTAGAGCCGGGTGAGGGCTTTTCAACCTGAAATCGAGGGGAACTGTCGAAAGTTTTTCTGTAATTCCTTTGGGTTATGTCCAATCGGATAAAACATATGCTTTATAAACAGTTATATTTTTCCATTTGAAAGAGAAATAAAAATGCAAGAAACAAATCAATCAGAAAAAAGTTCCAGGATCAGCATCGACAAAGAGATGAAAAAATCTTATCTCGAATATGCCATGAGTGTAATTATCGGAAGGGCTCTTCCGGATGTGCGTGACGGTCTGAAGCCGGTTCACCGCAGGGTGTTGTTTGCCATGCGTGAACTGAAAAATGACTGGAATAAGCCCTATAAAAAATCAGCCCGTATAGTTGGTGATGTGATTGGTAAATATCATCCGCATGGCGATACCGCTGTATATGATACAATCGTTCGAATGGCTCAGGATTTTTCGCTCCGTTATCCCATGGTTGACGGCCAGGGAAATTTTGGTTCCGTGGATGGCGATTCTGCGGCTGCCATGCGATATACGGAAATTCGTATGATGCGCCTTTCTCATCAGATGCTGGAGGATCTGGATAAAGAAACGGTAAACTTTGTTCTTAATTATGATGAATCTCTTTCGGAACCATCGGTTCTTCCTGCAAAGATTCCCGCTCTTTTGGTGAATGGCTCATCCGGAATAGCCGTTGGAATGGCAACCAATATTCCGCCACATAATTTGACAGAAGTGATCGATGCGATAACAGCTCTGATAGACAATCCTGATTTTGACTGGCAGGATCTGCTCAAGTACATACCCGGCCCTGACTTTCCTACAGGGGGTATTATTTATGGCACAAACAACATTCATGAAGCATATAAAACCGGGCGGGGGATTATTCGTGTCAGAGCCAAAGTTGAAGTTGAAAAGGAGCGGAAGACACAGAGTGAAACGATTGTTATTACGGAGCTTCCTTACCAGGTTAACAAGGCCAGACTTATCGAGAAGATTGCTTTTTTAATAAGAAACAAGCAGGTTGAAGGTGTTAAATATGTTCGTGATGAATCTGATCGACAAGGAATGCGGATCGCTATTGGTCTTAAGAAGGATCAGTTTCCTGAAGTTATTATTAATAAGCTTTACAAGCATACACAGCTTGAAAACAGCTTTGGAATTATTTTTCTTGCGGTTGTAAACAACCGTCCTGAACTGCTTTCTCTGAAAGAAATTCTCGAGCATTTCATTCTTCACCGAAAAGATATAGTTGTAAAACGGACAAAATTTGAGCTTAAAAAAGCTGAGGCCCGGGCACACATTTTAGAGGGGTTGAAGATCGCCCTGGACAACCTTGATGATGTGGTGGCGCTGATACGGGCGTCAAAATCTCCTCAAGAAGCCAAAACAGGACTTATGGATAGATTCGATCTTTCTGAGATCCAGGCCCAGGCAATTCTTGACATGCGTCTTCAGAGGCTTACCGGGCTTGAGCAGGAAAAAATTCTGGAAGAGTATGAAACCGTGTTGAAAGATATCATGCAATATAAGGAAATACTGGCAAGCGACCATCTTGTGCTGGAAATTGTGAAGGAAGAGTTGTCTCAAATCAAGGAAGAGTTTGGCGATTCTCGAAGAACTGAAATTACACAAGCTACAAAAGAGATAACACTGGAGGACATGATCGCTGAAGAGGATATGGTTGTTACTATTTCAAAAAGCGGTTATATCAAGCGGAATCCAATCACCCTATATCAGCAGCAGCATCGTGGCGGTAAAGGGAAAACGGCAATGATGACAAAGGATGAAGATTTTGTTGAACATCTTTTTGTCGCTTCCACGCACCATAATTTCCTGTTTTTTACAAACAACGGAAAGGTTTACTGGTGCAAGGTTTATGACATCCCACAGGCGGGTCGCACCAGCCGAGGTAAAGCCGTTGTGAATCTGCTCAATTTTGATGAGAATGAAAAGTTAACCACTGTTCTGGCTGTATCTGACTTTGAACCAGGCTACCATATCATGATGGCCACAAGAAACGGTACGGTCAAAAAAACTGATTTAATGGCCTACAGCAGACCCAGAGCCGGTGGTATTATCGCGCTGAACCTTGCAGAAGGAGACGAGCTGATTTCCGTAAGGATTACAGATGGAACAATGAATGTTTTTCTATGCACCTCCAAAGGAAAATCAATTCGTTTTTTAGAAGCTGATATCCGTCCTTCAGGAAGAGTTGCACGAGGCGTGAGGGGAATACGGCTTGTAAATGATGACAACCTGATAGGGATGGAAGTGTTGAGCCATGGTCAAACCCTTTTTGCAGTAACTGAAAACGGATATGGGAAGAGGACTTCCATTGATGAGTATCCGGTTCAGAAAAGAGGCGGAAAAGGTGTAATTACCATTAAAACAAGTATCCGCAACGGCAATGTCGTGGCGATACTTCTCGTTGAAGAGGATGATGACATAATGCTTGTGGCCGACAGCGGCAAGCTGATCCGGATGGCCGTAAAGAGTATTTCGGTAATCAGCCGGAATACGCAGGGAGTAAAGCTCATCGGAATGGGATTCCAGGAAAAGGTAGTGGGTGCAGCAAGGCTTGCCGAAAAGGAAGAACAAAATGGATTATAGCCAAATCGATATGGATTCCACCAGTATCGGTATAGTGGGTGCAGGCTACTGGGGAACCGCTTTGGCAAACCAGTTGGCTCAAAAAGGATTTTCGGTTGATCTGTGGGCATATGAAATCGAAGTAAAAGAACAGATTCAGACATTCCGTGAGAATAAAATTTTTCTTCCGGGCATCGCTCTTTCAAAAAATATCGTGCCGTCAAATGATCTTGATCATGTTGCAGGAAACAAAGATCTTATATTGGTTGTTGTTCCATCTCACGTGTTGAGAGAAACGGCAGAAAAAATGGCAGACCACTTGTCTGATAAAACAATAGTTGTTTCAGCATCCAAAGGCATTGAGAATAAAACACACAAGACCATGTCCGGGGTGATAGGAGAAGTAATTGGAAAAATTTCTGAAGAAAGGCTTGCGGTTCTTTCGGGGCCAAGCTTTGCCATGGAGGTGGCAAGGGGTGTTCCGACACTTGTAACGGTTGCCTCAAAGGATCCGGCCACCGCAGAATTTATTCAGCAGGTTTTCGCGACACCTACCTTCAGGGTATATACCATCGATGATATGACAGGTGTAGAGCTTGGCGGAGCAGTTAAAAATGTCATAGCCATCGCATCCGGGATTGTGGATGGCCTTGGACTGGGTCTTAATACACGTGCCGCTTTGGTAACAAGAGGGCTTACGGAAATCAGGCGCCTTGGTTTGAAACTGGGTGCAAACACTCATACATTTTCGGGACTTGCAGGTGTTGGAGACCTCATGCTTACATGTACCGGAGAATTAAGCCGTAATCATACGGTTGGCAAAAAAATTGGGGAAGGGAAAAAACTGGAAGAAATTCTTGGTGAGATGAGGATGGTTGCAGAGGGGGTCAAAACCGCCAAGTCTGTATACAACCTTTCCAAAAAAGTAAAGGTTGAAATGCCCATCTCACATGAAGTCTATCATGTGCTGTATGATGGACGGCCCCCGGCAGATGCGGTATATCGGCTGATGACTCGAAGTCTTAAAAATGAATTTGATGAGATATGATGTGTCTTCCAGAAATTTTTTTCGGTTTTAACCTATGGAAAAATGCAAACCAAATAAAAATGAAGGACACAGAAAACGTCTTAGAGAAAAATTTCTCAATTCCGGTTTGTCCGGTTTTCATGAGTATGAAGTTATTGAACTTCTGCTTACCGTTGGTACCCCGAGAAAGGACTGCAAAGATACGGCAAAAGAGGCTCTAAAAAGATTCGAAACACTCCCCGGAGTCATTGAAGCGTCAAAAGAGGAGCTTCTGTCTGTAAAGGGGATTGGGCCAAAAAATATGATCGGTATCAAGCTCATAAAAGCGGTTGCCGATAGATATCTCGAAAAAAAGTTGCAGGGAAAGGATCCACTTCACAACTCAAAGGATCTTTTCAAATATCTTTATCACAGAATGCGCGGCAATGATCGTGAATGTTTTGCCGCTGTTTTTCTTGATGCAAAGAACAGAGTAATTTCATCTGATATTCTATTTAGAGGCACTTTGACCGAAAGCTCGGTCTACCCGAGGGAAGTAGTGAAGGCCGCCCTGGACCGAAAAGCTGCAGCCCTGATTTTTGCACATAATCATCCTTCAGGCGATCCTGAGCCGTCACAGCAGGACATCACAATTACCCAAAAGCTTCTTTTCTCTTGCAGGGTAATGGGAATAACAGTTCATGAGCATCTCATAATCGGTGATAACCGGTATTTCAGTTTTGCAGACCAGGGCTTCATCAGTAAGATGAATCGTGAATTCGAAAAGAGCAATCGATGAATCCATTCCTTTTTTTACGCTGCCATCAAACGTAATATGGAAAAGTGTAACGGAAATGACAGACTCCTCAAACAATGAGAATCCGGAATGTTTTGGAGAACTGAATGCTGTTTTTCCAAAAGGTGATGACGGCCTGAGACACAGTCCCGAATCCTGCATGCCGTGTCAGGTTAAAACAAGATGTTTGAGAGCGGCAATGGAAGGATCGGATGGTTTGAGAGCCAGAGAGGAATTTACCGACAGAGCATATAAATCCGGACGAATCGGCTTTATGGAAAGATGGCTCATGAAAAAAAAATTTAGTCGCAAAAGCAAGAAGAAACAAAAGAAATAATTCTGTTTAGAGGTAGCTTCTAATTTACGTGAGAAGTTTGATTGTCTGCAATGAAAAAAAAACAAAGAGAGCACAACATGAAAAAATTGACAGTTGAGGATCTTGAAATTGCAGGCAGACGGGTTTTAATGAGAGTTGATTTCAATGTCCCTCTTGAAAACGGCAAAGTAGCAAACGATAAGCGGATTCGGGCAGCCCTTCCAACCATAAAATACATCCTTGCAAAGAATGGGAAATTGATACTGATGTCCCATCTGGGGCGTCCAAAAGGGAAACGGATTCCCGAAATGTCACTCAAGCCTTGTGTCAATGTTCTTGCAGCGCTGCTGGAAAAAGAGGTGTTCTTTGCGGATGACTGCATCGGAGAAAAAGTTGAAACAGCTGTTGGTAATCTTGGAGAAGGGAATGTCCTTCTTCTTGAAAACTTGCGTTATTACAAAGCTGAAACCAAAAATGATCCAGGGTTCGCGAAGAAGCTTGCAAATCTGGGAGACCTGTTTGTGAATGACGCCTTTGGGACTGCACACCGGGCTCATGCTTCAACAGCAGGCGTCACAAATTATATTGACCGGTGCGCAGCAGGATATCTTCTAATGAAAGAACTTGATTATCTCGGAAGGGTAAACGAGAACCCGGAAAGGCCCTTTGTGGCAATTCTCGGCGGTGCTAAAATCTCCGGTAAGATTGATGTAATTTCAAACCTGCTGCCAAAGGTAGACAACTTGATTATTGGCGGGGGAATGGCTTACACTTTTTATAAGAGCATGGGGTTTGAAATTGGGAAATCATTGCTGGAGGCAGACAAACTTGAACTTGCCGGGGATCTGCTTCAAAAAGGAGGGGAGAAAATTGTTTTGCCCCCGGATTGTATTGTTTCAGATCTGTTTGATTTTCATGAACGGAAAGTCGGGCAAACGAAAGAGGTCAGCAATAATGCCATTCCTGAAAACTGGTATGGGCTTGATATCGGATCAAGGTCTATTGAAGTGTTCCGAAACGTTTTGAGGAATGCTAAAACAATAGTCTGGAACGGGCCCATGGGAGTTTTTGAAATAGAGGATACTGCCAAAGGAACGTATGCCATAGCCGGTGTTCTTTCAGAAGCAACACGGCAGGGAGCAACAACTGTTGTAGGCGGTGGTGATTCAGCATCCGCAGTGAAAAAAGCAGGCCTGGACGACCAGATTTCGCATATTTCTACAGGAGGGGGCGCCTCTCTTGAATTTCTTGAAGGCAGGGTGCTTCCCGGTGTTGAGGCACTCACCGACAATTAGAACTGATTTCAAAACCTCCTTTTGGGCCTAATCTCTTTGTTGGGACGAGGGGTTCAATCCTCGAAATATTAACTATCTTCCTGTGGTTGAACCCCTCGTCCCGCCGCGACCTTAGACCCAACTGAAGATTCTGAAACCAGTCCTGGAGCGGAAATGGTTCAAAAAACCGTTTCCATAAATGTTTGATATAAAGTAGACCTATCCTATGGCAAAAAAATGGTTTCCCGGCATCATAATTTCAGTCAGTCTTCTTCTGGGCGTTCTGGTTGTTTATTTGTCTTTTCATTACAGAATGCAGCTTTTGGAATTTGTTTGCAGTTTCTATGATTTTTTAACGGATAGAGATCGAATAAAAGAATTTGTTTCTGCATTCGGGGTCTGGGCGCCTGCTGTTTTTATTCTGTTTCAATTCCTTCAGGTTCTTTTTGCTCCGTTTCCGGGTGAGGCTACAGGGTTTATCGGAGGATATCTTTTCGGAGCCTTTTTTGGGTTTCTCTATTCCAGTATCGCTCTAACAGCCGGTTCCTGGCTGAATTTTTTTATCGGGCGTTATTTTGGGAAAAAATATATAAGAAAGTTTATTTCCCGCAAAATCCTTGACAGATTTGAGCCTCTGCTGAAACGGCAGGGGGTTATTGTTTTATTTGTTTTATTTATTTTTCCAGGATTTCCAAAAGACTATCTTTGTCTGTTTCTTGGTCTGACAACACTTCCTCTGAAAGTGTTCATCATCATCTCGTCCATTGGGCGAATGCCTGGAACACTTATGCTCAGCCTTCAGGGGGCGTATGTATACGAGCAGATGTACGGCCTTTTCATACTTATTTTCGGTATAAGCGCGCTAGTGGTTGTTCTTTCACTCCGCTACCGTGATACCATTTACAGATGGATTGAGAAGTTTAATGGGGATCAGGGGCAGGATAGTCGATTTTAAACAAAATCTTGTTTTTCAATCCTTATAGCCCGGCACAAACAAATCTCTATATTGACGACCATCAAAAATAGTGGTATTAATTATATATTTCGCATTATTTTATCGTTAAGGACAAACAGAATTTCGTAATAAACATATTTGCTTCTTGTCTGAAAGACATAGCCTAAAAGAGGTTGTTTAAATTTGGACGAATAATTTCAAGTCGAACAGGAGAAGAAATTGAGTTTCTGGACATACCGAGAAGAGTTGAGTAATGCGAACAGGCTGAGACGATCCTATTATGAGCTTTTAAGAGATGAACTGGATCATTTCGCACTCCAGTACGCATTGACCGACTCATATAACAACTTCGCTGCCAGAAATATTCCATATCCGTTTGTCGAACGGCGGGAGCTGAAACCTCGGGCAAGAATACCCAATTTGGAATATGAAGCCCAGAACTCTTTTCTGGTTATTTTTTTGGAGGACACCATTAAGGATGTTCATAAAAAATATATACGATTCTTTGATGCCAATAAAACCACCAAAAAAAATCTTCTCAGCTCCAAGACCCTCTCTCTTGAAAATCAATTCGACAGAAATGAGAAGTATCTTGATTCGGCCCATTTTTATGATTTTTTGAAAGCGCTTTTGCCGGTTGATTATGCACTTCTTATCCAAAGAGACCCAACCAGCCAAACCAGAAACCGGTATTCCATGTCCCATTTTCACGTTCGTATAGACTGGCCCATTGCAGATGCTGCAGAGGATCTTGCGCGAAGCCTCCGTTATATTTCAAAGGAGCTATATGAAAAGGGTGACAAATATGCGGAAGATGTGCAGAAAAAGCTGTTTGAGTATTACGGACTTCCGGTAATGGTTGGAGGGCGCAGAACAGCAGCAATCGTAGCGGCACAATATACTAAGCGGATCGGATTCCTTTCTACGGTATATGCGGCAAGCAGTGAGTCAAGGGCGTTGATTCGGATTTCAGAAAGAGGGGTGTCCAGGGCAATACTGGTTAAATTTTCAAAGGATGAAGTCGATCAAATTGCGGCGGACAACAATATTTCCCCAAGAGTATTTACCAAGAATTATGTCGTTGCACATGAAATAAAAAACAGAAAAAAGAAAAGCATCTGTATTTTTCAAGCCACGTATGCCTATACGAATCACGCCATACCGCCGGACGACGGTAAGTTGAGGGAAATCAACCCGGACCCTTACTGGTTGATTGTGGGAGCTCAGCATATTCTTCCTAAGCCCGGGGTTTGGAAGTATGCTCCTATTCCAATAAATGTGATATACTCTTGACGGCTTCGTAAAAAGTCCAATTTCTTTGTTGCGCTTCATCTTGTATAATTGCGGAATAGGAAAACTATGCCTCATTATACAAGATTCGCGCGCCTCGAACTTGAACTTTTTACGTTGCCGTCTGTTTTACGACTTCATCACTCTTGATGGCTTTGCAAAAAGTCCAGATTAGCGCTAAAGCGCTTTCATCATGGCGGTCTCATCACAATCAGGGAATTTGACGCACAAATAACAGTCTGCCCAGATTTTCAGGGGGAGCGTTGCCCTGTCAACTGTATTGAAGCCGAATTGTTTAAAAAAATCAGGCTGATAAGTAAGTATAAAAATGTTTTTGATAGCAAATAAGCGCGCTTCCTTCAAAGCGGTTTCCACAAGTCTGGCACCGATTCTTTTTTTTGTATTACCGGGTAAAACTGCAAGCGATCGAATTTCCGCAAGGTCTTCCCAGCAAAACTGCAGCGCACAGCACCCAATAATTTTTTTTGTTTCAGGATTTTCAAAAATTGAAAAATCCCTGACATGGTCGTAAAGCTCACTGAGAGGACGCGGGAGCATTTCTCCTGTGCTGCCGTAATCAGCTAGGATTTTATGGATTGATTTGATATCTTTTATGGTTGCCTTTCGAATCATGATGGTTTTATATCACTCTTTTTCATATAATTAAACAGATGTTTTTGTTACCGCAGGAGCGCTTATTGATGTGACTGATCAGGAGAGTCAAGAATTGGATTTAACAAAAAGAAAGGCTGTTTTGAATCAGTTTTACAGCATATACGATGATTTTATTCAAGGCCGGACTGTTTGCTGCAAAAAATATGATTTTTTACGACAAATTGACAAACAGGTAAAGGAGCTTTATGTTGCACCAGAAGGTAAGATGAAGAGAGACAGATTCCGCAAACAATGTACGGACAATCTTTGATTTTATTATATTTTTTGAACTTTTTGGAGAAATAAAAAATGGCCTTTGAAACAAAAGAACAAGTTCTTGAGAAAATACTTTCCCGGGAAAAACCGAAATGCCCTCACTGTGAAGCCGAGATGAGTCTGTGGGAGGTTCCTGAAATTGCAATGGGGGATGGATTGGGCTGGGGTACGCCTTATCTGTATATCTGCTTTAATGATGAGTGTTCGCTGTATACGAGCGGATGGAAAGCCATAATGGATAATTTTGCGCATAATGCATCACACCGATGTATGAACTACCCGGGCACGAACCAGTTTGAATGCATTCCGGTTTTCAGCCCCCAGGGAGCCACAGGGCAGATTATCGATGACAAGGTGCTTGCCGCGCAGGAAGAGTTAAAGGAAGCCATTAAAAGAGGCTTTTCGATTCTTGCAGATCTTTATGTATCAAAGAATTGGGTTGAAGTGCTGAAAGTGCTGCTTGATTCAAAAGAGCCTTCCAGGGTGAGAGTGAAAGCTGCTGAAATGATGGGCGACCTTGGTGAGATTGAAGCAATTGAAACGCTTCGGAGCACTCGATTCGGCAACCAGAAGATCGTGGAAAAAGTAGAAGAAGCGATTCAAAAAATACATAATCGATATTTTACCCGGGAATGTCCTTTCTGCGCTGAAATTATAAAAAAAAGAGCAGCGGTTTGCAAGCACTGTGGAAAGGATGTGGCGGGAGTTTGATGACGGCAGAAGGTGTTACAGATGAGGCCCGTTCTGTTTGTGGGCGACATTAATGTTCAATAAGTGACCGGCATGTCATTTCCGGAGGTTTTTCGATTTCCATCAGCTCAAGTATCGTTGGTGCGATGTCCCCAAGAACACCTTGTCTCAGTTGTGTGAGTTTTTTTTCGCCGTTAACAAGAATCAGCGGTACCGGGTTCAGGGTATGGGCTGTATGCGGATTGCCCTTATCGTCTATCATCTGTTCCGCATTTCCATGATCAGCGGTTATCAGAACGGTCCCTTCGAGAGACAGTATCTCCGAAACAATTTTTTTTACGTTCGCATCGACTGCTTCACATGCATTAACAGCCGCATTCATAATTCCCGTATGGCCGACCATATCCATGTTGGCAAAGTTCAGAACGATCAGATCATAACGGCCGGTCCGAATACGTGAAACCACCTCATCTCCTACTTTATGCGCACTCATTTCAGGTTTTTGATCATAGGTGTTCACTTCTCGCGGTGATGGAATCAGGCCTCTCTCTTCTCCGGGAAAAGGCGTTTCTGCGCCGCCGTTAAAAAAATAGGTAACGTGAGCGTATTTTTCGGTTTCCGCAATGCGAAGCTGTGAAAGTCCGTTATTGCTTATTACTTCTCCGAGAATTCCTTTTAAACGTTGCGGTGGAAAAACAACGGGCAGGGTAAAACTTTCATCATAAACCGTCATACAGACATAGCCCGAAAGCTCAGGTGATAAACTTCGTTGAAAATCATGAAATTCCGGATCAGTAAATGCACGAGTAATCTGTCTTGCCCGATCAGCCCTGAAATTAAAAAAAACAATACTGTCGCCATCCTTGACCGTTCCCTCCGGACAGATGATTATTGGTTTTATAAATTCGTCAGTTTCCTTGCGATTATATGCATTTTGAACAGCTTCGACAGGTTCCGTCTCTTGAACACCTTTTCCCTCAGTATAGAGCCGGAAGGCTTTTTCGGTTCGATCCCACCTGGTGTCCCGATCCATGGCGTAAAACCTTCCACATATGGTTGCGATACGGCCAATTCTGTTTTTTTCCAGATATTTTTGAAGCTGCCGGATATATCCGATACCGCTGTCCGGCGGGGTATCACGTCCGTCCAGTATGGCATGAATATATACCCTTTCCAGCCCCTTTTCAGCAGCCAGCTTGATGAGGGCAAACAGGTGGGTCAGTTGGCTGTGTACTCCTCCGTCTGATACGAGTCCTACAAGGTGCAGGCCGGTCCTTTTTTCTTCGGCTACTGAAAAGGCGTCATTTAACGTTTTGTTTTTAAAGAATGAAAGGTCTTTTATGGCGGTATCTATTCGTAGAAGATCCTGATAAACAACTCGCCCCGCGCCGATATTGAGATGACCAACTTCTGAATTTCCCATGATTCCGTCCGGAAGCCCCACGGCTTCACCCGAACAAAGCAGTTGTGTGCGGGGAAATGTTTCGAAGAGCCCGTTAAGATAGGGCAGGTCTGCCTGGGTCACGGCATTTCCTTTCTGAGAAGGATTTATTCCCCAGCCATCTAAAATCATGAGCATAAATGGTTTTTTATTGTTCATTCAAAGACTCCGCCTTTGGAAATTTTGTATTGTGAAGACTTTCGGAATAAAAATCTGTTTTTATTTTTCTGGCATCGATCCAGAGTCCGTCAAGATCATAAAAACCTCTAACGGGCTCATAAAAAATATGGATAATTATGTGACCGTAATCAAGGAGAACCCAGCGTCCTTCCTTCATCCCTTCAACGCTTAAAGGTTTGATACCCTGCTCTTTAAGATGCTGTTTAATATGTTCGCCTATGGCTGTAACCTGTCTGTTTGAGCGTCCGTTGCAAATGATAAATGCATCGGCAATGGATGTCAGATTCCGAACATCAAGAGCGGCTAAACCGATCGTTTTTTTTCCGAGTGCGGCTCTTATATAAGGTTCAAGAGATAAATCAAAATCAGATGTCATAAATAAAGTCCTTTTTTCCTGATATAATTTTCCACTTTTTCAGGCACCAGGTCGCCCATGGGTTTTCGTTTTTTGATCTTTTCGCGAATATCGGTGGATGAGATGTCATAGGGTGCGACATTAAAAATGTATATCGGCCGGTATCGATTATCGACAAAGCGGTTTTCCTGTCTTTGAAATGCATAGCTTTCTGAAACGTTATTTAAAATATACGATTCAAGCTGCTCAGGTGTTACTATACTGCTTTTTTTCGGTCGTGACATCACGATAAATGGCAGCATTTTAAACAGTTCTTTATACGACATCCAGGTATCGATTTCAAGAAAAGCATCTGTTCCAAGTATCAGGTAGAGTGAGGCATCAGCAGAAAGGGTTTTTTTAAATTGGTTTATGGTATCAACTGTATAGGACGGCCCGGACCGTTTGAGTTCAATATCGGAAACGTTATAGCCTTCCAGCTTTGAGACAGCAAGGCGTGTCATTTCAAGGCGATCTCTTGCATCGGCGATTCCTTTTGATTTCTTGTGTGGAGGGGTTGCTGACGGAATCATGTATATCGCGTCAAGCTTGAATGCCTTTTTGATCTCCGCTGAAACCTTGATGTGTCCAATGTGTATTGGATTAAATGTACCGCCGAACAGACCGATGCGCATTAACAAACCTTCAATTTAGGTTATTCTCTAATTTGCCCCTCTCCAAGAACAATAAACTTGGTCGTGGTGAGTTCCTCTACTCCCATTGGGCCGAAAGCATGAAGTTTGGATGTGCTGATGCCGATCTCCGCTCCGAGGCCGATCTGCCCTCCATCGTTAAATCTCGTTGATGCATTGACCAGGACAACGGAGGAGTCGATTTCCCGCAGGAAACGATGTGCTCTGCTGTAATCTTTTGTAACGATTGCCTCTGTGTGGTTCGAACTGTACGTTCCAATATGCTGAGCAGCTTCATCCATATTCTCAACCACCTTGACGGCAAGAATCAGGTCAAGATATTCCGCAGGCCAGTCTTCTTCGGCTGCCTGCTTTGCTGCCGGAAGAATGCGGCAGGTTTCAGAGCAGCCCCTTATTTCAACCCCGGCTTCAATAAAACGTTTTGCCGCCAGCGGCAGAAACGTTTCAGCGATTTTTTTATGGACGAGCAAGGTTTCCATGGCATTACACACTCCGGGCCTCTGCACCTTTGAATTAAAGCAGATCTTTTCGGCCATGTTCAGGTCCGCATCTTCATCGACATAAACGTGGCAGACGCCTTTATAGTGTTTCAGTACGGGAATTTTTGAGTTTTCAACCACAAACCGGATCAAACCTTCTCCACCGCGCGGAATGATAAGGTCTATTGATTCCTCCTGCTTCAAAAGGCAGTTTACAGCCTTTCGATCACTTATGGGAACAACCTGGACCGTTTCAGGGAGCAGTCCTGTTTCGGAAAGCGCCTGGCTGATTGTCTCGGAAAGCGCCCGGTTGGAATGAATCGCCTCTGAACCACCGCGAAGGATCACAGCATTCCCTGCCTTCAGGCAAAGACCTGCCGCATCAATGGTAACATTTGGCCTTGATTCATAAATAATGCCGATAACCCCCAGCGGAATTCTCATTCTGGAAACCGTCAGACCGTTTGGCCTTTTCCATGAAGCGCCGGTCGCTCCCACGGGATCAGGAAGCAGCACAACCTCTCTCAGTCCTTCAGCCATTGATTTTATGGTGGCATCTGAAACCGTAAGCCTGTCAATCATTGCATTTGAAAGCCCTCTTTCTCTTGCCAGGTCAAGATCTTTTTGGTTCTCGGTTTTGATGTAGGATGCTTTTTCTTCTATTTTTTCTGCAATTGTTAAGAGGGCAGTGTCTTTTTTGTCAGAGGAACTTGTTGCGATTTTTTTTGATGCAAGCCGGGCGGATTTTGCCATTTCCATTATGGTGGATTCAATCGACATCGGTTTCTCCTTTTATGAAACGCTCACTTTAGGTAATACTCTTTTTCAGGCGTAATCGCAAGGTTGTCCCGGTGAATTACATCGTCATACGGTTTATAACCCAACTTTGCTTTTATCTGGTTTGATCGAAGCCCCTTGATTTTTAAAATATCGGAAGAACTGTAATTTACCAGTCCGATTCCGAGCTTTGCACCGTCTTTTTTTATGAATTCCACACAGGCGCCTATGTCAAAACTGCCTTCAACCGCTGTAATTCCAATTGGCAAAAGACTTTTGCCTTTTTTTAGCAAGGCTTCTGCCGCACCATCATCAATTTTGATTTTTCCTTTTGGGGTAAGGGAAAAAGCGATCCAGCATTTTCTGCTCGACAGCCTGCTTTCACCGGGTTCAAAATAGGTTCCGAGATGCTCTCCTGAAAAAAGTCTTGTAAGAATGTCCGGCTTTTCTCCTCCGGCAATTATCATGGGAATACCTGCAGATGTTACTTTCCCGGCGGCCTTTATCTTGCTGAGCATTCCTCCGGTTCCGAGGGCTCCGGGAATATCGCCGGCCATTCTTTGGATATCCTTATCGATAGTGTCAACAACAGAGATCAGTTTTGCATCAGGGTCTGTTCTTGGATCCTTTGTATAGAGCCCGTCAATGTCTGTCAGGTTAATCAGGATATCCGCATCCATCAGAATTGCGATCATGGCGGAAAGGTTGTCGTTGTCGCCGATTTTGATCTCTTCCGTCGCCACCGTATCATTTTCATTAATAATGGGAAGCACATTCCAGGACAGCAGTTTGTTTAATGTATTTCGGGCATTTAGATACCGTTTTCTGTTTTTTAAATCATCTCGTGTAAGAAGAATCTGAGCAACCTTTTTATCGTAGTTGTAAAAGGCCTTTTCGTATTCCAATATAAGCCCTGCCTGCCCGATTGCTGCCGCAGCCTGTCTTCCCGGCATATCTCCCGGTCGTTTCGAAAGAGATACTTTTTTTAAACCCGAAGCGATAGCTCCCGAAGAAACCAGTACAAATTCAATTCCTTTTTCGGATAAAATGCCGATCTGTCTGCTGATTGTTTGAATCGCCTTAATGTTCAGGCCGTGGCCTGCTGTGAGAACACCGCTGCCGACTTTTACGACGATGCGCTTTGCTGAATCGAACTGTTTTTTTCTGTCATGTTTCATTGATTCGTTCCAGAAGACGGGCAATTTCCTGTTTTAGATTTTTAATGTTTTTCCCGGTTACAGCTGAAACCATAATTACGGTTTTGTCCCTGATTTCTGATTGAAAAGCCTTTGCCGGTTTTTCAGCCTCAGTAATGTCCAGTTTGTTTAACACAATCATCTGGGGTTTTTCAGCAAGTTTTTTACTATATAGCTCAAGCTCCCGATTAATTGTTTTGTATAGAGCGAGCGGATTTTCCTGGTCGATGGCTGCTGCATCAATCAAATGAACTAAAATTTTCGTTCTTTCTATATGTTTTAAAAACTGCAACCCAAGACCGGCCCCAACGTGCGCATCTTCAATGATTCCAGGTATATCCGCTACAGAAAACGGCTCTCCCCAATCGGTTTGAACCATACCGAGATTTGGCGTAAGGGTTGTGAACGGGTAATTGCCTATTTTGGGACGCGCAGAAGAAAGGACACTGATCAGGGTGGATTTGCCTGCATTGGGAAAACCAATGATTCCGACATCGGCGATAAGTTTGAGTTCAAGTTTGAGGGATTCGATCTGGGCGGGTTCACCGGGCTGGGCAAATCTTGGCGACCGATTGGTTGAGGATTTAAACCGTTTATTTCCCTGGCCGCCTCTTCCGCCTCTTGCTACAACAAACGTCTCGCCAGGTTCAAGAAAATCATATAATATCTGTCCGGTGTCAGTATTGCTGACAACCGTTCCGGGAGGAATTTCAATAATCAGGGGTTGCCCGGTTTTGCCGGTTTTTTGCTTTCCCTGGCCGTGGCCGCCGTTTTCTGCTCTGAAAAGGAGTTGGTGCCGAAACTGATACAGAGTCCGTTTCCGGGTAGAAGCCTTGAGGATTACATCCCCGCCGTTACCCCCATCCCCGCCGTCAGGCCCGCCACGTGGTATAAATTTTTCACGTCTGAAACTTACGCAGCCCCTTCCCCCGTTTCCGGACTGGACTGAAATAATCGCTTCATCTATAAATTTCACGCGGCATAAACACTGACTTTTTTGCGGGAACGTCCTGACCGTTCATAGGTTACTTTACCGTCAATCTTGGCATACAGTGTATAGTCCTTTCCCAGGCCCACATTATCACCCGGGTGAATTCTGGTTCCTAACTGGCGTACCAAGATGTTGCCGGCCCTGACATTCTGACCGCCGTACATTTTTATTCCACGACGCTGTCCATTACTGTCGCGTCCGTTTCTTGTGCTTCCACCTGCTTTTTTATGAGCCATTTTTTCTGTTCCTTCACACTGAAGCGAGCTGTTTATGCTTCGATACTGTCAATCTTTACAGCAGTATACTGCTGACGATGTCCCTGGGTTTTCCGATACCTTTTCCGTCGTTTGTATTTAAAAACGATTATTTTTTTAGCTTTTCCCTGTTCTACAATGTGACCTCGAACCGTTGCGCTCTCAACCGCCGGCCGGCCAATTTTGACGTTCTCTCCATCCGAGAACATGAGAACATTGTCAAAAGAAATTTCATCTCCAACCGCACCGGGAAGCTTCTCAACCGTTAAGGTTCCCCCCTTTTCAACTTTATATTGTTTGCCTCCTGTGGCAATGACCGCGTACATGATTTAGTTCCTCCTTTATAGAACATAATTTTTATCAGTATTTTAAACCTATACATTCTATAAATTTTTACCTTTTTGTCAAGAAAAATTATTAGTTTTGGTATTAAATTGATATTTATCAGACACGGCCAATCAGCCGTTCCTGGCCGCAAAAAATGAAAAGTCCCGAACCTTTGGCTTTGGATGCAAGGGTCATATTCAGTCTTTTTGCAAGTTCTACAGCAAGGGCTGTCGGTTTTGAGAGGGCCATAATAACCGGAATCCGAGCCCGGGCTGCTTTTTGAACCAGTTCATAGCTGATTCTTGACGAGAGTATGAGAAGGGAGGCTTTTTCAAGCTCGCGGTTAAGAAAGAGTTTTCCTATTGCTTTGTCAAGGGCATTATGGCGCCCCACATCCTCGGAAACAGTTAAAAGCTCCATGTTTTTATCGTAAAGTGCGGCAGCGTGGGCTGCCCGGGTTTTGTCTCTCAGGGGTTGAAGGCCTGAAAGAGAATTAAGTTTGGCTGATGAGGCGTTGAAATCCAAGGTAATATTATCATCCATGGGTCGGACAATCTGAAACAAATCCTCAATGATTTCTTTGCCGCAGATACCGCAGCTGGTCTGACTGACGAATCCTTTTCTGTCTAAAATTGGAAGAACTTTCTCCCTGCTTGAGGGGCTCAGCGTAACCGTTACAACGTTTCCCTCGATTTCATCACAAAAACCGAGAGAAGAAAAATCATCAGGTGTTTCAACAATCCCTTCCGAGAGACAGAAACCGGCCGCATGGGCGATCTCATCTCCGGGTGTCCGCATGACAACCGAGTAAGGCTTCCCTTGAATTCTGATGGCAAGAGGTTCTTCCGCAATCAGTTTTTGTTCCAGCTGGATTTTTGAGCCATGATCCCAGTGGATGCTTTTGTGCTTTATGTGGTCCAACCAAAACTCCTGTTTGTTCTGTCAGGCAGGGTAATATGTTATTTTTCACAATGGACTTGTGAAATTATTTCACAAGTAATTTTTTGTGTAAAGGCATGTTTGAGACTTTCCGGCTGTTCAATAGGAACATATTTATGACAACGGCTCTATTTGTGTCAAAAAGTCTTGATCATTGCCAGGATAACCTACATGATTGAAGCGCTGAAGAATCAGGTGAATGAAAATTTCAGCCCCGGTAATCAGGAAGAGGCTGAATAGCTTGCCGCGGTAGAACCGGCAGGGCGTGAAAGGGAGGGGACATGAATGACATTATCCAGACAGCTGCTGATAATGATAAATTTGCAAAACATAACGGAATAAAACTGCTTTCAGTTGGAAAAGGAAGCGCAAAGGCGGAGGTGGAAATTAAGGAGCATCATCTGAATGGTCTTGATATTGCCCATGGCGGTATCATTTTTACGCTTGCGGATATGGCCTTTGCAGCAGCATCGAACTCGCACGGGGTCGATGCCGTAGCGGTCAATGTCAGCATCTCATTTTTCAAGGCGGTTTCGAGCGGCAGGCTTTTTGCCGAAGCAACTGAAATTTCAAGAAATCGGAAACTTGCCACTTACAGGATGGATGTGACGGACGAAGCCGGGGAAATCATCGCAACCATGCAGGGAACCGCATATCGGAAAACGCCTCGAAAATAATAAGATTGCTCTGCTGCCGATAGCTTAGATATTGAGTGCGTCTTTGCTATTCACATTTTGATAGAATCTATAATTTCAGATTCAGTTTCTCAGGAAATCAAAACCCAACATACTGGAGTGTTTTTTTCTGATATCCTAACGGGTTCATATTTGAAGTCTTTTTAGGAAATAACCATAAATTTAAACTGGTTTAGGGTGTTGCGTACTGGAAATGATCACAGAAAACCGAGTCGACTGTTTTCGTTAGATCGGTTTTTCAGATCGCAATAGGCTACATTCCTTTCAAACTGACCCATTACCAAATTTTGCAGACCGTTAGCCTTTTTTAAGAAATCAACTACTCTCTATTGACTTTTTACATAATTCGTGCTTAGTTTATATCATAAATTGTCGCCCAACTTCGATAAACACTAATAAACCATGCGATGGTTCAAAGCCTCCAAAGGTCATATTTTAAAAAAGGAGTGTTTGGGTGGCATTTAATCGGATTCCAGGGTGTGCGTGCATCTTCTATTTGAATAACGGCACCTGTGGAGGCCGTAGCTTTGGCAGGGTCAGAAATGGCTCTGCCTTTTAATTTGGATGCCGATATTTTGTGTTTGAACCCGCATATTGAAAAGTGCACATAACGGCTATTATTCCTCGATTCCGTTTCTTCATTTGACCCGAAGAATATTATTAGTATACTTCAGGATACCTGATACCATTTCCCCCTCTTCGATTTTCGATAATCTCTAAAAGTAAAGGTTACTTGACGTTTCTCCAGAACAAAAGCTCTTCACTTTTCCAAAACACCACATATTGGGTTATGTCCTAATTTTTCAAAACGGCGCAAATCTGAAATATATTTAGGAAATAACGAAAAAGATAAACTGGTTAATGATAGCGCTCACTGGAAACAATCACAACCTCCACGATTTTTTAAAATCTTGTGATCGGCAAACTAAATTTCAAAATGCCACTTGAGATCTATTTTCCAAATCACAAAAAAATGAAAAATTTTATTTCTGATAATATGTGAGGAAATCACAGAATGGGGTTTTGGCGTTTACAAAGATAGATCCCCAGTTTTGTCTGGATCATTTTTAGGCATATCTGATATTCCGATCACAGCTATTATGAATCCTGTGAAAATTGAAATTGATCAAAACGACAAAATTTTGAAAAATTCTACACTACCACATATTGTGATTTCAACAATATGCGAAAGGGGAACAATAAGCTTT
>JAQYVL010000251.1 GCA_030145525.1 Desulfobacterales bacterium | reverse complement strand
AATCAAGCCGGGCAGTACAAAAAGCATGTAGCCAATCATTGACAGGATAAGAATAACAATGGTGAATCCCAATAATGGGAAAAACAGCCGCATCTCTGAAAACAGATCTTGGATTTTGGGCTCGCGCCCCTCTCTTACCATTAAAAGAACAGACTGCATGTAACCGGCCAAAGTTACCGGTGCCAGAATGCCGATTGTGAGCATGCATACCACAAACATCACCAGGGTCATAATAATTAAAGGCACAATGAATTTCAATGTTAAATGCCACGCTGTCTCCAAATGTTTTTTAAAATCCATGATTTGCTCCTTTATTGAAGGTGGGAGAAAAATAAATCCAAACAGACATATCAACCAGGATATCTTCCATTATATTTGTCTCATTATAAATCTTCCTCTTTTATATATACGCAAATATACTGTTTTTTTTACACACAATCAAGATGCTTTATAAAACATGAATATATTCAAAGCTGGAAATATTGTTGACAATTGTTTTTATAATTGGTAACCTTCTTTACCGATTATATGAATAATCGGTAAAATAATTAACCGATATAGAGGAAACTGCGTTTTGATAGAAACATTGAAAGAAATAATCCTTGATTTTCATGAGGAAGTTCTCGATGCAGGTATAAAAAGACATCTCAAGTATAAATATATGAAAGGAAAGGCGTTTGTATGTATTGGGGTAAGGCGATGCGGAAAATCTACCCTTCTTTATCAGATTATTGAGGAATTGGAAGCAAAGGGAGTCAAAAGGGAAAATATTTTATATTTGAACTTCTTTGATGACCGGTTAAATGAGCTCAAACATCAGAACCTCTCAATGGTTCTTGAAGCATATTTCTCTCTTTTTCCAGAGAAAAAAGGTACCGAAGAGGTTTACTGCTTCTTTGATGAAATACAGGAGGTAAAAAACTGGGAGCCTTTTATTGATCGTATTTTACGAACTGAAAAGTGCTCAGTATTTATTAGTGGCTCCTCTGCAAAAATGCTATCAAAGGAAATAGCAACTCAGATGCGGGGAAGATCTCTTACCTGGGAACTGTTTCCTTTTTCGTTTAAGGAGTTTCTTGATTTCAAGAAAATAGACTACAAAAAGCTCACTTCAAAAAACAGGCTTTTAATAAGAAAATGCTTTGATGAATATTTCCTGAAGGGAGGGTTCCCTGAAGTCAGAGAAGTTGATAATAAAATACGTATCATGATACTCCAGGAGTACTATAAGACAATCTTGCATCGTGATATTATAAACAGATTTGATGCAATACATCCTCAGGCAGTTATACAGGCTGGTCACCGACTTATCAATTCGGTGTCTTCTCTCTATTCAATAAATCGAATTACAGAATATTTAAAATCACTTGGATATAGTGTAAGCAAAAGTTTCGTATCCTCATGTATCGGCTGGTTTGAGGATGCATTTTTTCTTTTTACAGTACCAATATTCAGCCCTTCTATCTCAAAGCAGAATGCCAATGTAAAAAAAATATATTGTATAGATCATTCTATGGTATGTTCCGTCGCACCGAAAATACTGGCTAACAAAGGGCACCTGCTTGAAAATATAATATTTCTTCATCTCAGGCGGTATTCAGAGGAGATTTACTATTATAGAACCGCAAAGAAACATGAAGTTGATTTCGTATGGATAGATAGCAAGCAAAATAAAAATCCTGTCCAGGTTTCTTTGACTATGCAGGATCATCAAACCAGAAAACGAGAAGTAGTATCGCTTTTTTGCGCAATAGAGGAACTTAATATTTTAAATGGAAAAATTATCACCTTGGATGAGGAAGATGTAATAAAAGATGGTGATAAAACAATAGAAATTATTCCAGCCTGGAAATATTTACTATGATGATAAAAAAATAACTTCCTGTTTTAACAATCGCAACTATTTATCCCCACCCTTTAATGGGCTATTTCTAAAGCTCAAACCCGGTAACGGAGGGTTGCGTCTATTATGAAATTGGAGTAGGTCTTTAGGGTATTAAGACTGTTTTACCTTTATGGATAGATGCGTCAGAAGGCAGAATTGCAAAAAATTACAGATAGTGCCTCAATGAAAACAGGCAGGTGCATATGAAAGCAATGGTACTGAAGGGGATATGCAATATTTCGGAAAACCGAGAACCGCTGGAACAGGTCCATATGCCTGATCCGGTGCCAAAAAAAAATGAGATACTGGTAAAGGTAACCGCTTGCGGGGTTTGTCATACCGAGTTGGATGAGATTGAGGGGAGAACGCCGCCGCCCCGGTTTCCGGTTGTTTTGGGGCATCAGGTTATCGGAAGGGTGGAACAAGCCGGTAAAGAGGGAGGACGGTTTCAAGTGGGAGACAGGGTTGGTGTGGCCTGGATATTTTCAGCCTGCCGGACGTGCAGCTTCTGCAGGCAGGGAGACGAAAACCTGTGCCCGGATTTTTCAGCCACCGGAAGGGATGCAAATGGCGGATATGCCCAGTATATGACGGTCCCGGAGGATTTTGCCCATCCTATTCCGGAGCGATTTTCCGATTCACAAGCCGCTCCTTTGTTATGTGCCGGAGCCGTAGGCTATCGGTCCTTAAGATTAACCCGGATGAAAGAGGGTTACACCCTGGGACTCACCGGGTTCGGCGCATCGGGGCATCTTGTACTTAAGATGGTGTTACATAAGTTCCCCACCGCAAACGTATTTGTGTTTGCACGGAGTGAAAAGGAAAGAGAATTTGCAAAACAACTGGGCGCTGTGTGGGCGGGGCACACTGAAGAATCGGCCCCTGAGAAACTGAATTGTATTATCGATACCACACCGGTATGGAAACCGGTGGTTGAAGCCCTAAAAAACCTAAAGAGCGGCGGGCGCCTGGTGATCAATGCCATTCGGAAAGAGTCGGCAGACAAATCATATCTGTTGAATCTGGATTATCCCAAACATCTTTGGATGGAAAAGGAGATTAAAAGTGTGGCCAATGTGAGTCGAAATGATGTGAAAGATTTCTTAAACCTGGCGGCTGAAATTCCAATTAAACCGGAGATCCAGGAGTTTGCACTTGAAGATGCAAACCGGGCGCTGGTGGAATTGAAGGAAAGAAAAATAAGAGGGGCGAAGGTGTTAAGGGTTGATTGAGGTGGATCGTATCTGTCGGAGATATTGTGATCCCCGAAAATTCATGTACGGAAAAATATATTGTCCTTCCCGAAATCTTGTATCGATTGTAATTATTGACTTTTTCTTAAACGTATCTTTTCAACCCTAAAATGGTCCTTTTAAGATTTACCGGGTTAAACAATGAAAGTTTAACTTGGCCAAAAAATAGCCTTGTTTTTTTTAGTTCAGGCCTGACTGCCGTGGATCTACCTTGGTCCAACCCTATTCAAGGCTTGACCCGGCAGCTTTTGCTCTTGTTCTGTTTGAGTTTGACAATAATTGAAGTTTATATTATTGATTCCTTCCCAGAGCATAAAGAAAGTTCTGAAAAATTAATAGCTTCTTTTGATGATAAAATGCCGCAGTCTGTAACGGAAGCTATTCAAAAGCTACAAGATGGATTAAGTGGACTTCCAGACCAAATAATTAGGACTGTTTTGCAGTACCTTGAAGAAGAAATGCGAATAGATCAGATACAACATGGCTTTTAACATTAATCACGTCTGTTAAATAATTTCAGGAGGCATAATGACTAATTTTAAAGATCGTATTATTCGAGCGGCTAAGTTAGATGTTAA
>JAQYVL010000250.1 GCA_030145525.1 Desulfobacterales bacterium | reverse complement strand
GAAAACTGAAAATGAGATCACAGGAATCATCGATTCATTTAGAAATGTGGAGAGCTTTGGGTGCGCAGGTCGAGCCGGTTCCAACCACCGAGGTCATGGTTTCCTTGATGGACGGAATGGTGGACGGATTTGATATGAGTCCTGTTTTTACGGTTTATTATGGGTGGGCTCATGAGATTGACCACTACACGGTCTCACAGCACATTTATCAGCCGGGTGTTATCATTTATTCCTTAAAATTTTTTGAATCATTGCCAAAAGATTTGCAAAAGATACTTATTGGTGATCGCAAAAAGGAGATGGCCTGGGGAAGAAATGTGGTACGTGAAATGAACGAGTCACTGCTTAAAAAATTCGACACTAAAGGCATAACGGTAAACAGACTCACGGAAGGAGAAAGAGCCGCTTTCAAAGAAAAGCTTCTGCCGGTACATAAGGACTTCGAAAAAGTTGTGGGCAGAGGACTGCTTGAAAAAATTTATGCCGGGAAGAAAGAATTTGCATCAAAGAAAAAAAGTAAATAGCCTTTGGGTTGACGTTTGAGGGTTCAATCAGAGTAATAAGAAGGAGAGTACCTGTGGACAAGTGGAGGCGAATCGGTCCGGCCCATGTGCCCGGTCGCACCCGATTTCAGGAAGTGCCGATGTATGATGAAGGGCTTTTTGATCTTGGCAATGAGGTTTACGCCTGGATGGTTCCCAACGGCTCATGGGGGGAAAGCAACGCCGGTCTTATAGTCGGGAACGGAGAGTCCCTGCTGATAGATACTCTCTGGGATCTTAAATATACCCGAGCCATGCTTGATGCCATGTACCCCCTGATTGAAAGGAATCCCATCAAAACCGTTGTCAATACACACGCGGACGGGGACCATTGGTGGGGAAACGAGCTGGTGGTGAATGCAGAAATTATCTCCTCACGGGCCGCTTGTGATGAAATGAACCATATCAAGCCCGTGTCCATGATTCTTTTGGGCCATATCCTTGGGAAGCTGCTCTCCTTCCTGGGAGCGGGGCAGGTAGGGCACTGGTTTCAGAATATGGTCTTGCCGTATGATTTTAAAGAGGTTACACCGACAATGCCGACACGGACATTTGAGGGGGAACTGGTGCTGGATGTGGGAGGCCGAAAGGTGCATCTTATCCAGGTGGGGCCGGCTCACACCCGTGGCGATGTGATTGTCCATGTGCCGGATGCGCGAACTCTCTTTTGCGCGGATATTGTGTTCTTAGGCTCCACACCGGTCATGTGGGCCGGGCCTGTTGGAAATATGTTTGCGGCTTTGAAGAAAATTCTCGATATGGATGTGGACGTTATAGTCCCGGGCCACGGGCCGGTTACCGATAAGTCCGGTGTTCAGAAGGTCCTTTCCTACTGGGAATATGTCAATAGGGAGGCGCAAAAAAGATTTAAAGCCGGCATGTCACCCGGGAAAGCGGCGTATGAAATTGTTCTGAGCGAAGAATTTTCGAAAAAGCCGTTTTCGGGCTGGAATTCCCCGGAAAGAATGATGAGCAATATGCACACATTGTATCGGCATTTCAAAGGGCGAACCGGTTCTCCCAACGTTCCGTCGCTTTTAAATATCATGCGAAAGCAGGCCATGCTGGCGCATCGATTGCCGGAGGCGGAGCCGGCTGTTATGCGAAAATATTAGAAGTCATCTCAAAAAGGCCATATTGCCCAATTTCTTTGTCAGAACTGAGAAGGTAATCCTCGAAATATTCCCATATATTCCTCCGGTTACCTTCTCCGTTCTTCCTTGAATTTAAACAATATTTCTATTTTTGAGATGACTTCTATAATAGGTTTTGAAAGATTTTAACAATTCATCCAAAGCCTTATAGCTGTACTGTGCTTTCTCTTTTTTTGATGACTTGCTTTGGGACCTGATTTATAATTGTTAAACCATTTTTGAAACACAACGGGAGAGACAATGAAGCTTGTTACTTTTGCCGCTGAAAATGGAGTCCGGCAGATTGGGGCGCTGATGGACGAAGAGAGAACCATCGGCGTACTTCAAACCGGAGCCGCTGCAATGGACGGAGAGCCTTCACCTTTTTTTGCGGACATGCTCTCGTTTCTGAGGGGCGGAAAAGAGGCCCTGGATAAGGCGATGGCTGTGAAGGAGTATATTGCAGAGCATTCTCCTCCAAACTCACAGGTTGACCTGGAAAGCGTGAAGCTGCTCGCTCCGGTTCCGAGGCCGGAGTCAATACGGGACTGCATGTCTTTTGAGCAGCATGTCATCAATGCCATTCGAACAGTGGGCTTAAAAAAGCTTGCGCCCCTTGATGAATGGATAGAGAAGGTTTTTGGACGGAAAAGATCCCTTGCCTTTCGGGCAAACAAAGCATTCTACAAGAGGCCGATCTATTATAAAAGCAACCGCTTTTCCGTTATCGGGACAGAGGCGGAAGTCAGAATACCCTCCTACACAAAAAAATTTGATTACGAACTGGAATGGGGTGTTTTTCTGAACAGGAAGGGGGTAAATATTTCAAAAGAAGAGGCCCGCGATTATATCGGCGGATACACTATATTCAATGATTTTTCAGCCCGGGATATCCAGTTGAAAGAGCAGGGAGGACGTCTTGGCCCGTCAAAGGGAAAGGATTTTGACACGGGGAACGTTATCGGCCCATGGCTGGTAACACCTGACGAGATACCTTCTCCTTACGATCTGACCATGTTGGCCCGCATCAATGGCGAAGAGTGGTCGAGGGGTACAACCCGGGACATGCACTGGAAGTTTGAGGAGATTATTTCCTATATTTCCCAGTCAGAAACCCTCTATCCGGGTGAGTTTATCGGTTCCGGTACCTGTTCGGGTGATCAGGGACGCGGCTGCGGGCTTGAAATGGGGAAATTTTTAAAGGCAGGTGATGTCGTGGAACTTGAGGTTCAGGGCATCGGCAAACTTCGCAACAGGGTGGCGTGAAAGGGATCAACCCACAGACCGGAGAGACTTTGACGATAAAGGCAAAAAAGGTTCTGAAATTTTATCCGTTCGAGGCCTTGAAGGATTCTGTCAGCTGATTCATACGGGTGGGGGCCGGTTTCAGGACAGCCGGTTTCGGTAGTCTTGATATCCGAATTCACGAACGATGGTAAACTCATTTTTCTCGGGTTTGTAAAGGGCGATTGACGGCAGCCGAATGCCGTTGAAGGTCGTTGTTTTGACCATGGAATAGTGGGCCATGTCCAGGAAAACGAGTTTTGAGCCGATTTCAAGCGGCTTTGAAAAGGAGTAGTCTCCGATAACATCTCCTGCCAGGCATGAAGGACCTCCAAGACGGTAGGTATGGGGCTTTTCTCCGGGCATTCCAGCGCCTTCAATATCCGGCCGGTATGGCATCTCAAGTACGTCCGGCATATGGGTGGCGGCCGAGGTGTCCAGGATAGCGATATCGACATCATTGTGGATAATATCCAAAACAGATGCCACGAGAACGCCGGCATTAAGGGCAACAGCTTCCCCCGGTTCCAGGTATACGTTCAGATTGTATCGCATGCGAAAATCTTTGATAATTCTACAGAGCAGATCAAGGTCGTAATCTTCCCTTGTGATATGGTGCCCGCCTCCGAAATTGATCCATTTCATTTCAGAAAGATATTTTCCGAATTTTTCTTCAATTACAGCAAGGGTTCGTTCAAGAGCATCTGCATTATGCTCGCAGAGTGTATGGAAAAGCAGACCGGAAATTCCGGAAAGAGAGTCCTCTTTGAACTGGTTCCTGCGGACGCCGAGACGGGAACCAGGGCTGCAGGGATCGTATAGACCGGCTTTAGCTTCCGAATGCTCCGGGTTCACGCGAATTCCGCAGCTTATTTTCCGGCCTGACTTCAGAACAATCGGTTTGAAACGATTCCACTGAGAGAAGGAATTAAAAACAATATGGTCACAGATATGCACAAGCTCCTTCATATCCGATTCACTGAAAGCAGCTGCACATGCGTGGACTTCTCCCCCAAACTCCTCGAATCCCAGCCGTGCTTCATGGGGGGAACTCGCACAGATCCCCTTCAGGGTTTTTCTCAGCAGCGGAAATGTGCTGAACATGGCAAAACCTTTGACCGCCAGCAGGATTTTGCATCCTGCAGATTCCTGAACCTGTGCCAGAATCTCAAGGTTTCTCTTCAGGGCGGATTCATACACCACAAAGCATGGCGATGGAACAATCCCCAAGTCCAGTGCTATTGATTGATCTCGGTCCATGGCAGTCCATGCAGGTTAAGTTTTTCCATAAAAGGTTCCGGGTCGAATTCTTCCATATTGAATACGCCTTTTCCCCGCCATTTGCCGGTCAGCATCAGCATGGCGCCGATCATGGCCGGGACCCCGGTGGTATAGGAGACAGCCTGGGATTTTACTTCTTCGTAACATTTTTGGTGATCGCAAATATTATAGATGTAGTAGTTCTTTTCTTTTCCGTCTTTTATACCGTTGATCAAACATCCGATACACGTTCGGCCTATGGTTACTGGACCAAGGGATGCCGGGTCCGGCAGAAGCGTTTTTAAGAACTGAAGCGGAATAATTTCCTGTCCATTATAGATCACAGGATCGATCCGCGTCATCCCGACATTTTCAAGCACCTCAAGATGTTTAAGGTAATTGTCTGAAAACGTCATCCAGAATTTTGCACGTTTGATACCTGTAATATGTTTGACAAGAGACTCCAGTTCTTCATGATACATCAGGTAGATTTTTCGCTCTCCGATTCCTTCCGGAAAATCAAATATTTTGGAAACCGAAAGAGGAGGTGTCTCCTTCCACTCTCCGTCTTCATAATACTTTCCGATGGCGCTGACTTCACGGATATTGATTTCGGGATTGAAATTGGTGGCAAACGGATGACCATGATCTCCGGCATTGCAGTCGATGATGTCGATCTCATGGATCTCATCAAAATGCTTTTTTTTTGCCCATGCGCAAAACACATTGGTGACACCCGGATCGAACCCGCTGCCAAGAAGTCCCATTATTCCCCGGTTTTTAAAGCGATCGTTATAGTCCCACTGCCACTTGTAACAGAATCGGGCCTCGTCCGGAGGCTCATAATTTGCCGTATCCAGATAATCTACACCGGTTTCAAGACATGCATCCATGATGGTAAGGTCCTGATAGGGCAGGGCCACATTGATGATCAGGGCCGGTTTGAACTGTTTAATCAGAGATACCAGCTCCGGTACGTTATCCGCATCCACCCTGGCCGTTTCAATGGGGCGGGGTATCCGGCGTGCAATTTTTTTGCATTTTTCAAGTGTCCGGCTGGCCATGCAGATGTCCGAAAACACTTCCGGAACCTGGGCACACTTGTGGGCGACAACCTGACCAACGCCCCCTGCACCTATAATGAGTACTTTTGCCATACACGGTTACCCTTTATCGTTCAAAATAGGTGTATCCCCTCAGGCCGGCCTGAAACACTTTCATGATTTTCTGCCTTTCCTTTGGAGTTATTAATCCGTTTCGAATGGACTGCTCAGCGGTTTCCCGGAATCGGGCAACCATTGCCTTGACATCATATTCGACGTAGGACAATATGTCCGCGACCGAGTCCCCTTCAATTTCCTTGATGAATTCAAATTCCCCGTCTTCCGTAATCTGGATACTGACGATATTGGTGTCTCCCAATAGATTGTGCAGATCGCCGAGGGTTTCCTGATAGGCTCCCACAAGAAAAATACCAAGATAATATTCATCATCCGATTTCAGATCATGGAGTGGAAGGGTGTTCCTCACATCGTGCTGATCGATGAAACGGTCGATTTTTCCGTCACAATCACAGGTGATATCCGCAAGGATCACATTCCGGGTTGGTTCTTCATCTAGCCGGTGAACCGGCATAATCGGGAAGAGATGGCCGATGGCCCAGGAATCAGGCAATGATTGGAATATACTGAAGTTCCCATAGTAGATGTCCGCAAGAACGGTATCAACCCCTTCCAGTTCACTGGGAATGGATTTCAGCTTTTTTACCTCTTTGATAATATTTTTAATGATGTGCCAGAACATGTTTTCGCCCATGGCTTTTTCCCGCAGTGAAATGTTTCCATGCTTGAACAATTGCCGGAGCTCATCGCGGTAATAAATGGCATCATTGTAGCACTCCTGTATGTTTTTCACATTAAGCGACTGCAAAGCCTCCATCAGGTTCACCATCATCTCATGGGCGCCTTCCTGTAATTTCCCAGGCAGGGGGAGTGTCTCAAAACAGCTTGCATCCAGTATATTAAATAGCAGAACCGAATAGTATGCCACGGTGGCACGGCCGGATTCGGTAATAATTGTCGGGTGCGGGATTCCCTGTTCATCCAGGGTCCCCATGATCACTTCAATGATATCGGCGCAGTATTCGTCCAGGGAGTAATTTCGGCTGCTTGGGAAATTGGAATGGGAACCGTCATAGTCTACGGCTAGACCTCCTCCCAAATCGAGATATTGCATGGGCGCCCCTTCCCGAACAAGGCCTTCATAAACACGGCTGGCTTCGGCGACCGCAAAACGGATATCCCTGATATTCGGAATCTGTGAACCCAGGTGATAATGGAGAAGCTGGAGCGAATCCAGCATGTTTTTTTCTTTTAGCTGATCCACGACGCTCAAAAGCTGTGTTGTATTCAGCCCGAAAATACTGCGATCTCCGCTCGATTCGGTCCAGTGGCCGCCGCCTTGTGTCGATATTTTGATTCGAACACCGATGAGAGGTTTTATATTGAGCGCTTCGGCTCGTTCCAGGATCAGCAGAAGTTCGCTGGGCATCTCAATGACAAAAAAACATTTGAATCCCATTTTCAGGGCATACAGGCCGAGATCCACAAACTCCTTATCCTTATATCCGTTGCAGATAAGGCAGGCTTCCGGATCACGCAAAAAGGATATTGCCGCAATCAGTTCCGCCTTGCTGCCGGCTTCCAGACCGTGATGATAGCGGGAGCCAAAGCGGGTTACTTCTTCAACCACCTGCTGCTGCTGATTTACCTTAATGGGATATACTCCTCTGTAAATACCCTGATATCCAAATTTTTCAATGGCTGCACGGAAGCTTTCATGAAGCTGTGTGATTTGGGACTGGAGAATATCTCCAAACCGCAGGAGGACCGGCATACCCAGACCTCGGTCCTTTATTCCGGAGACGATATCCATCAGGCTGATGGCCTTGTCGTCAGGTTTCCCTGACGGGTAGATGACAACTTCCCCTTTGTCGGAAATATCAAAATAGCCGGCACCCCAGTTGAGAACTCCGTAAAGATCCACGGCGTTTTCGATCTTCCAGCGTTCCAGTGATTCCTTTTTGAGCATGTTATTTTTCATCAGGTTGATTGTCTATAAATAAGTTGTGTCAAGCCCCACCTTTTGGATCCATGATCCCATCAATCCTTTCGACTATAAAGATTTACCATATATAATGATGAGGCCGTTCATTCAAGAAAAACATTATATGACTTTCAGCTTATAAATCTTCCGGAGTAAAGGCTATGACATCATCGATTCCGGCTGCATCGGCAAACATCATTACCAGCCGATCCAAACCAAGGGCATTTCCTGCCGCGTCCGGCATGAATTTAAGATCCGTTAAAAATGTTTCCGGCATGGGATAAATCCTTTTCCCGGCAGATTTTCGGAATTGAATCTCTTCTTCAAACCGTTTCCGCTGTTCTTCGGGATCTGTCAGTTCGGTAAAACCGTTGCAGAGTTCCATTCCCCCGATATACAGTTCAAATCGTTCCGCAATATCCGGGTTTCCCGGCTTACGCCTCGCAAGTGCTCCATGTATTGCCGGGTAGTCATAAAGGAAAACCGGCTTTTCAAGGCCGAGACGGGGCTCAATTTCAAGCCCGATCATTTCATCAAAGAGATCTTCGGAAAGAGCCTGTTCAAGGGGAAGCGGCGCATATCGGGCAAACGCATCGGAAACACGCAAACGCTCCCAGGGTTTGGAGAGATCGATCTTGTTGCCCTGAAATCGAATCAGTCTTTCCGGGCCCTCCGAATCGGCCACGAATCGAATCAATGTCTCGCACTCCTCCATCAGCTCAAGATAAGTTGCGTCCGCAAGATACCATTCCAGCATGGTAAGTTCCGGGATGTGAAGATGCCCCCTTTCATTCATCCGAAAACATTTGCAGATCTGGAAAATATGGGTAAAGCCTGCCGCAAGAAGGCGTTTCATGCAGAGTTCGGGTGATGTCTGCAGAAACCAGTCCCCGGATTCCTGGGCATCGATATGAGCTTCGGGAGCCGGGGCAGGTATCCTCGATGGTGTTTCCACCTCAAGATATCCCCGGTCGATAAAAAAGTTTCGAACCGTTTGTATGATCCGTGATCGCAGTATAAGATTTTTTCTTAGCCGGGTTTGGTGATTTTTTTGCATAACGGAAGAGTAGATCTATCCTAATGAGCGTTTCAGATTTTAAGAATGTCGAATTTGGGTTTATTTATGAGACAGATTTTTTTCAAGATATTTATCTTCCGGTCGGTTTTGAAGGTATGCTCTGTGAAAATCCTTTGAATTCGCCTCCTCAAACCATCTTTGCCCTTCATTCCTGCAGATTTTACAGGCATCAATCGGAATATGCACGGCCAGAGCCTGGGCACCCGTATCAGCGGATGTTTCAATTCGAAGGGCTCCGCCGCAATCCTTGCATATACAAATTCTCTCTTTTTGAATCTCGGATATTCCGTCGGTGTCGTAGTAAATTCTTCGGGTTCTGTCGCTGTATTTGCCCTTCAAGCCTTGCTTCATCTGCTTTTCGATTTTCTCTCGATTCCGCCAGTTTTCAAGGACGATTTTACCGATTTCCGCTATTTGGGCGGTTACTACGGATGACTGGCGAATTCTGTCCGGATCATAATCCGGCTCACGGATGTTGCTATAGTCAAGACCGGCCATCGCCAGGATTATTCCCGTATTGACATAGGGCAGTGCACCCTCAATCGAGTAGCCTCCTTCCAGAACCGCGATATCCGCCTGAAGCAGGGAGGTTAATTCTGCATACCCCCTTGCCGAAAAATTCATATTGGTAATCGGGTCTGAATAATGATTGTCCTGGCCGGCGGAGTTAATAATGATATCGGGCTTGAAATCATCAAGGATCGGCAGCACGACATTTTCGATGGCATACAAGAATCCTTCATCGGATGTATTTGGAGGAAGGGGTATGTTCAGGGTTGTCCCGACTGCATTTGGGCCGCCAAGTTCATTGGTGAATCCGGAACCCGGGTAAAGAGTCCTGCCGTCCTGATGGATGGAAATAAAAAGTGTGTTGGGATCATGCCAGTAAATATCCTGGGTTCCGTCTCCATGATGGCAGTCCGTGTCTACTATTGCTACTTTCCCGATGCCATAGGCCGCCCTTAGAAACTCAATCATGATTGCTTCTATGTTTACGTTGCAGAATCCTCTTGCACCGTGAACGACCCGCATGGCGTGATGGCCCGGCGGCCTTACCAGGGCAAATCCACATTCAACCTTTTTATCAAGAACAGCCATGCCAATGGTTTTGGCTCCTCCGGCACTGATAAAATGGGATTCGGTCATTACCTTCCAGGCATCCGGCACACAGAAGTGGATCCTGTTGACATCATTGATCGTAACCGGATCCGGTTTAAATTCCGTAAGTCCTTCTATATCGAAGAGCCCTTCCTCAAAAACCTGATCCTGCGTGTAGAGAAGACGTTCCTCTCTTTCCGGATGTGTCGGATCGATGGCCCAGTCAAAGGCAGGAAAGAATACAAGCCCTGTTTTTTTTTTTGCATATAGCATCTTCAACTCCGCTGTTTTGACAGCTTCGTAAAAAGTCCAATTTCTTTGTTGCGCTTCATCTTGTATAATTGCGGAATAGGCTAACTATGCACGCCTTCGGCTACCGCTGCACTGTTGTACACGGTATTATACAAGATTCGCGCGCCTCGAACTTGAACTTTTTACTTTGCCGTCTGTTTTGCGACTTTTTACTAGTTCATCTGTTTTGACGTTTTCCTTTTAGCTGTCACTCTGAAGGGAAAGTTTTTCCACAACATCCTTATATCGTTGAATCAGGCCCGGTTTCACCTGCGCTTTTATACGGATGTTTCTGCCAGTTGTTTGAAAACCGCGCACCATGTTGAACAGCTGATCTTCCAGAATCTCCATTTCGAGATCTTCGGAACTCGCTCCTATTTGAAGGGCCTTCTGTTTGAGAAGCTCATACGCTTGCTGAACTGCCTGATCCCTTGTAAAGTCGCGGCTGATATTTTTTTTAAATTTTTCTTCCGGTGCGGTAAGAATGCCCCTTTCCGTATCGGCAAACAGTGTGACCTCACACGTTGTCCTTGCGAGGGCGGCGCCTATTGCATTCGCCACCTTCCAGCTTGGAATCACTGTTACCGTGTATTCCGAAATTTTTTCAAGATGTTCTGCAAAATAAGGAGCAGGACCGCCCAAGACCAGTATTTTTTTCGGTTTGACCTGATACCCTTCCTGAAGCTCGTGAACCGTATATACCGGTTTGCTGTTAATCTGGTCGACCATTTTGTCCGCTGCTTTTAATATCAAACAGCATGTCCGGTCAAAAATTTTCTGTGCGGCTTCTTCTATGGATATACCCATTTCGGAAGCGATAGGTTCTAATCCTTTTCTTGCCTTATCTCTGTCACAATCCGTCATTTTTCCCATAACGGCTAAAGCGTCTGTTGGCGTGGGCCTGGTTCCGCCATATGCCATTGCATATCCTGCGCGATCAGGTCCGATTTCGATCTCGCCTGCTTTGAATCGGACAACACTGTCTCCGCCGATCCCAATTGATCGGGTTTTCAGGGCGCGTATAAGTGTTTTGTATTTTCCAAGCTCAATTCCGACCGGATCAAGGAGAGGCGCTCGATCAATAAGGATTGCCATGTCTGTGGTTGTGCCGCCGATGTCAAAAACAAGTATATCTTCTTCTGCCGGAGCATATGCCGTGGCACCCATGACGCTTGCAGCGGGGCCGGAAAGGATGGTCTGCCCGGGAAAGTGGATGGAGGATTCAAAATTCATTGTGCCGCCATCGGCTTTCAGAATATGTATGGGAACTTTAAGCCCTTGCTGGTCAAGAGACTTTTTTACAGCCTGGAAAAAGTGTTTGTGTATCGGATAAACTGCTGCATTTAAGTATGTGGTTGCAATCCGTCGCTGAAAGTTCAGGTTGCCGGACACGCGGTGTCCAAGAAAAAAATCGTCGAACCGGCCTTTTAGAATACGTCTGATTTCCAGTTCGTGGCTCGGGTTTCTTGCTGAAAATTTTCCAACAATTCCCAATTGTCGGACTCCGTCAGCCCTCAGTTTGCTGCCAATGCTTTTGACCTCGTCATGATCAATTGCTTCAACCCGCCGTCCTCTATGGTCAATGGAACCGGAAACCGGGTAGTAGTGACCGTTGGTTTTGAAAAGCATGGGGTCAATTCCCGGACCGCTTGAAACGATCATTCCGACTTCGGGAAGGGTTCCCTGGACAATGAAATTGGTTGTGAGAGTTGTACTTAGAACGACCCTTTTAATTAATTTTGGGTTTATGTCCTGTGTAATTTTTCTAAGGCCGTTCAGTACGGTACTGAAAAGATCTGTCGAGTCGGTGTAAACTTTGATTTCATTAACCAGTCCATGGTTGTCCAGAAGGACGACATCCGTATGGGTACCACCTACATCGAGTCCTATGATCATGATCTATTCCCGGTCGGGAACACAGAATAAGCAAACGAAACCGACTATTACCAAAAGCGGTTAAAGTCGTTCACATTTTTTTATCCTCGTTCCTTTGTGTTCTGATTCTGTCGGATCCAGCGTTTTTGAGGGCAGCAGATTCAATCTTTAAATCCATCAGAATTTTTAATTATTTATCAGCCTGAAAATTTCACTGTTTTCCTGCATTCATCATGCCGGCCAGGAGCAGGTTTTGATAACAACAGTCCGTTTTTGCCTGCGGATAAACTGTTTTGCAATCCGGCACCTTGAAATAGCCGAAAAAGTGAAAGATTCAGGTATGTTTCCCGTATCTTCGAATATATATAACACTGTTAACGATGAAAACTATCGTAAAAAAAGGTGACTGTCAATAAGGATACGAGACAATAAGTGGCATGACATATAATGGTAATACCTTGATATTATGCCTTGTACATGATAAAAAATTTAAACTTTAAATTATGAAATGTTTGGCCGGATTTTAGACCAAGGCAGGTATTGTTTTTTAAACCCCAAATGGAGTCTTTTTGTGGAAAATTATACTGTAAAGGACTTGATGGTCCCGATTTCGGAATATGCATCGGTTCCGGAAGGGTCAACGTTGTTTGAGGCTGTACTGGCTCTGGAAAAAGCGCAGGAGCAGTTTGATCATACCAAATACTATCATCGTGCCATATTGATTCTGGATAAAGAGAATCGGGTTATCGGCAAACTTAGTCAACTGGATGTGCTCCGGGCCATTGAACCCAGAAATGAGCAGACAGACAAGATTGATGACATCAGCCGTTTTGGTTTCAGTGAAAAATTTATCCATGCCATACGGGATAAACATCGGCTTGAAGGTGTCCTCATGGAGAATATTTGCGAGGTCGCCATGAAGATCAAGGTTGAAGATTTTATGCAGGCCCCGTCAGAAGGGGAAATCGTTGAAGAGAACACCTCAATGGATACAGCCATTCATCAACTGGTCATGGGAACGCATCTGTCGCTTCTGGTGACAAGGGGTGAGGAAATTGTGGGTATTTTGAGGATGTCCGATGTGTTTGCGGCGATTTTTCATGCCATGAAACAATGTGAAATCAATAAGGATAGATAATGAAGGAACTGGAAAAGCTTTTTGATAGGATTATTCAGCGAACCACGATCAATCTGCGGGAACTTGGATATAATGTGAAACCCAGTGTCTGGAGTCTGATTCCACCAGGTCAGATGACAAAATTTTATGCATTTTACGGCATAACCCCGGATCATCCGTTGAACTTTCAATTCAGGCATTCGGGACTTGCGGGCAGCTATTTTCTCGGCCGGTGCCATGTTACCAATTCTCTTCTGTATAAAAGTGACATCCGGGGTGATGAACTAAAAAAAAAGGGAGAGTTGTTTCGGTTTCAGGAGTTTGAAATTCAGGTTTCCAAGGATGAAGAAATTTTAATCGAAGACAGCGCTCTAATTAAAACCCTTGTCCATAATTTTTCCCATGACCCGGAAACCCTGGAGAAATTTTTTATCAAGGATACCGTATCCACCCATTATGCAAATATTCACGGTTCGCCCTCCGACGGCTGTTTTTTGGGGCCGTTTTCAACCGTTGATTTAACCACAATACGGGACTGCGTAATCGGAACGTTTTCATACATACAGGCCGGAGAGATAAGCCATCTGAACATCGAACCGGGCACCATCTGGGTTCGCAGTCCTGGAAATTTTAATTTTTTATACCGGTATCCAGGCGAGCAATTGAAAAAATACATTTATTTTGCCCCCGGAGATCAGCCACAGGGAATTTTTATGGATTTTGTGAATGATCGCAAGGAAGACTTTCAAGAGATTTTTGAGGTAGTGAATTTTGAATCATCCGTGTCGGTTCCGGGAAGCGCTTCACTGGATCGCTATGCCGTCACCAAGCCCACCACCCATATCAGCGAAAACGTTCTGGTTTCCCAGCGGGCCTATCTTCAGAATGTATGGCTCGGCAAGGGGGCCAACGCTCAGGAAAACTGTTATATCATAAATTCACGGCTGGAAGGTTACAACGTTACGGCACACGGGGCAAAAATCATAGAAGCGGATCTGGGCAAAAATGTGTTTGTCGGTTTTAACAGTTTTCTGCAAGGGCGACCGGACTGCCGGCTAAGCATCGGCAAGGAAAGCATAATTATGCCCCATACCATTATTGATATTCAGGAACCGCTCAGTATTCCTGCCGGACATCTGGTCTGGGGACTGGTAACCAACCAGAAGGATCTGGAAGAGAACAGCCTGCCTGTCAATAAATTTTCTGAAATTGAAACCAGATTTTCCAAAGGGAATCTGGTGTTTGAGGGTTCCGGCAGGAGCTTTGTCAAAGCTTTTCAAGATCGAATTCACCATATTTTGGAAGCCAACGGCGCATTTTTCAATGGGGCTGAAAACAAGGGGCATGCCCAGCGGAATCAAAACATTTCATTCAACACCATTCAGCCATATCCCCGGGGAAGCCTGAAAGGCCTGTACCCGACAATTGTTATTCAGCCGTAAAACGTAACCAAAAAGGTCGGCTTTAAGCAAATTCAGTCGGGCCAATTTTAAGGATTGTGAATTAGGTAATATAATGAAATTTTAGTTTTTTACTCTTACTTTAACTATAAGAAAATTCAATGAATGGAGGAATGATTATGAGTGAAGATGTTTATACAAAACTAAGAGAATTCCTTGATGCAATGCCGGGAGGGTTTCCTGCAACCGATAGCGGAGTTGAGATTAAGATTCTGAAGAAACTCTATACCCCTGAAGAAGCTAAGCTCACAATGCAGCTTAAAGAAGAGCCTGAAAGTGTATCTGACATTGCAGCCCGCTTAGGCATGGATGAAGCTGAGTTGACAAAGAAACTTGAGGATATGGCTCAGAACGGTCTTATTTACAGGGTTCGAGAGGGAGAAAAAAAGTTATATCAGGCCTTTCAATTCCTGGTTGGGATTTATGAATTTCAACTTAAGAATCTTGATCAGGAATTCTGTGAGCTTTTTGAAGAATATATGCCGCATTACGCAATGTCGATGGCGGCATTTAAAACCGGCCAGATGAGGACTATCCCGCTGGGATCAGCAGTGGAGGTGACGTCGGGGGTGGCTCAATATAACAGTGTTCGTGAGTTGATTAAGGACAAAGAATTCATAGCTGTGGCGCAATGTATCTGTAAAAAGGAGCAGGGACTTCTGGGTAATAAATGCAGCTACCCGCAGGAGGTTTGCATCCTGTGCGGAGACTTTGCTCAGTATTTCGTTGACAACGGGATGGCGAGACAAATCGATTTAAAGGAGACGTTAAAGATTCTCGATATTGCTGAGGAGAGTGGGCTTGTTCTAAAGCCAAACAATGCTCAAAATATTGATGCGCTTTGTTGCTGCTGTCCATGCTGCTGTCCGGGGCTCAGATTGCCGAAAATGTTCGACAGGCCGGCAGATATTATAATTTCACATTATGAGTCAAAAATAGATTCTGAACTTTGTACGGCTTGTGAGACATGCGTGGAGAGATGTCCGATGGATGCTGTCAAGCTTAATGGCGACGCTGCCGAAATAATTGATGGTAGATGTATCGGCTGTGGTGTCTGTATACCGACTTGCCCGGGTGAAGCGATCTCTTTGGCAGCAAAACCAGGCATGGAACCACCTCCAACCGATTTTAAGGAGACATTGGATAGGCTAAAAGCTGAACGCGGATTAACGTAGGCCGCCGAGCAATGTTTCGAAAAAGTATGAACCTGCGGATGCGGGTCATATGTCCCGGGATAAATAGTCAGATAGACTTTTTATCATGTGGCGCCCCTGTTATGTTCCAAAAGTCAAGGAGAGCTGCTCCCTGAAAACTGATCCAGATTTACAATCAGAGTCGCATAATCATTAATTTTGGTTTGTTTTTTTCTTCCTAACATGTGACTGTATGCAAAGGAGATGAGACTATGCAAGATTTGTTAAAAAATATTGTGCAGGCACTGGTTGACAATCCAGAACAGATTAAGATCACGACAGTAGAGGGAAAGCATTCCATTATATTAGAACTTAAGGTGGCAAAAGAAGATATTGGGAAGGTAATAGGAAAACAGGGTCGTACTGCTCATGCAGTTCGGACCATATTAGGCGCTGCTTCTGCCAAAATAAAAAAACGTACGACCCTTGAAATCATTGATTAATGGAAGGCTTCGCTACCGTTGCATTTGGTGCATGGCGTGACTCTGGATGGATCATAAAAGGTGAACTATAATTTGAATTTAACTCTGACGGCTTCGTAAAAAGTCCAATTTCTTTGTTGCGCTTCATCTTGTATAATTGCGGAATAGGCTAACTATGCACGCCTTCGGCTACCGATGCACTGTTGTACACGGTATTATACAATATTCGCGCGTCTGGAATAGTTTGTTGGAGCGAAGCGGAAATCCCGCTAAAAGCGGGGAACTTTTTACTTTGCCATCTGTTTTAAGACTTTTTACGAGCTAATCAACTCTGTTACTAATAGGAATATGTTATGGAACAAAAAACTAAGGAAAACGTTTATACTGCTTTTGTTGGCGAAGCAAAAGCCTATTTCAGACTCTTGGCGTACGCTGAAAAAGCTGAAGAAGAGGGGATACCACAAATCGCTCTGCTGTTTCGTGCGATCGCCGAAGCGGAGCGAGTTCATGCAACTCGTAATCTCAATCTGGTCAAAGATCTTTTGGTAAAAGATACGGATACGAATCTGGAGAATTCCTTTCAGCGTGAAAAAACTGTCAGCGAAAATGCATACCCTGAATTTATAAAAGATGCAGAAGTAGAGGGTGAAAGCGTCGTCGCCCTTGCTTTCAGTCAGGCAAGAGATGCCGAAATCTTCCATGCAAAATTATATGAACGTGCTATTTATGACGTAATCAAAGACAAAGTCAGCGCCTATCATGTCTGCCAGGTTTGCGGATATGTCACGGGTAAAAAGATTCCAGATAAATGCCCTGTTTGTGGAGTCTCCAAAGAAAAATTTAAGACGATAGAAGGTTGATGGATCAATGAGAAGTAGAATAATTCACTTGCTGTAATCCAAACGAAAACAGATGGTTCAATCGATTTAAATGAAATTTTCAAGATTGCTGGAAAATCACTTAATTTTCGTATTTAGGAATTTCGCAGGATCAGATTTGTATATCAACCGTTATCGGGCCAAGAGAAGTTTATGATAATCACTCTAAAATTTTTATGTCCATCACTTCACAATCTCATATAATGTGCTCATAGTTTGCCATAATATCATTGGATGATATTTTTATTACTTATTGTAAATTAATTGATAATATAATAGTTAATGATTACACTTACAGCAAAATTTTTACGAGTTTGTATATGAAATGTGACCTTTAAAGTCGGGATAGAATAAATTTAAGAGTAGGAACAAAATGATGAAGATATTTGAAATGAAAAAATTGATTTATTTTGCATTAATAATTTTTGTTTTTTTTGCCTGCACAGAAGATGGATCCGATTCAAGCAAAACGGGAACATTATCACTGTTTCTTGCGGATGCATCAACAGAAGATTATAAAGCTGTTTATATAACCATAAAAGAAGTTCAGGTGCATTTAGGCGATGAAGTAAATGGAAGTTGGGTAGTAGTAGCCACGCCTAATATCACATATAATCTATTAAAACTCATAAACGGTATAATAGAACAATTGGGTATAAAGGATTTAGAAGCAGGTCATTATACACAATTAAGAATGATAATAGATAATACAGATGATGATGGAACGAATATCATTGGCGAGAGTCACCCGTTTGCGAATTACATTATTGATCAATCTGATACCTACAAGGAATTAAAAATTCCGAGCGGATATAAGACAGGCGTAAAGATCGTCCATGGCTTCGATATTGCTGAAAATCAACTTACAGAGCTGATACTGGATTTTGATGCTTCAAAATCAGTTGTAAAGGCGGGGAATAGCGGAAAGTGGATTTTAAAGCCAACAATTAAAGTTATTGATAGATTGGTCAGCGCTTCAATCAGCGGAATTATATCTGATGCAGACACCAATGCACTTGAGGGTGTGATGGTGAGCGCTCAAGTATATGATTCAAATGCGGAGGATATAAAATATCAAATTGTTAGTCAGGGTCAGGGGATAAGTGAAGAAGACGGATATTATTTTATGTATTTATGGCCGGGAACATATAAAATAGTCCTATATAAAGAGGGGTATAGTATAGCATGCAAGAGTGTTGAAGTCGAATCTGGTATTTCTTCCGATCAAAATTTTACTGTTGAAACAACCGAAATCGGAACAATTAACGGAGAGGTTACAATTGAGGATGCCGATGATGATCAAACAGCCTTTTTAAGCTTCAGGATCAACGCTGTATGTGACGGCACCGCGGGCAGCGCGGAAGAACCGATTGAAGTCATCTCCAAAAGCATAGCTGACAGTGGCAGCTATAGTGTTAAATTGCCGCCAGGAACATATAGTCTGGTTGCTTCAACAGAAGGTAGAGCGTCCCAGACATATGATAACATTGCGGTGACATCTTCAAACATTACGATTCAAGATGTTACTTTCGAGATGCAATGATATGTCCTGAACGGGACTTTACCATACAACGTTCAGATCTCCCTT
>JAQYVL010000249.1 GCA_030145525.1 Desulfobacterales bacterium | reverse complement strand
TGATCAAATCGATTCTGAATATCTTTGGGAGCTGCGTAATTCTGACCTGGTAAACAAAATTCGAAATAATCAAATTGAATTCAGATGGGGAGATGCTGAGGTTGTGTTTGATCAGCCGGAAAAACTTCTTCACGATTTCAGCGAAACTGAATATCATCTCTCTCCGATGCTTAAACCCTATTGGGAAGGGTCAAAAAAAGAACTGATCATTTTATCTCCATATTTTGTTCCAGGCAAGTCGGGGACCACTTTTCTGACCCAACTATCCCAGCGCGGGGTTCGGGTGCGTATCCTCACTAACTCTCTGGCCTCAAACGATGTGGGTGTGGTGCATGCCGGTTATATAAAATACCGCAAGAAGCTGCTGCAAGGCGGGGTAGAGCTTTATGAGATGAACAAGAAATTATCCCGGAAACAGCGTAAGGGGAAAAAAGGCAAGTATGGCTCGTCTATGGCAAGCCTGCATGCCAAATCGTTTGTCTTCGACCGCAAGGAAGTCTTCATCGGCTCATTGAATCTCGACCCCAGGGCCTTACTGCACAACACCGAAATCGGAGTGGTGCTGAAAGTGCCTGAAATCGCCGAAGAGATGTCAAAGTGGTTTGAAGAGAACATTGAACAGATTGCTTTTAGGTTGGAGCTGGAAAAAGACGAAAACGGATACGAACAGCTTTTCTGGCACGGTTGGAAGAAGGGGGAAAAGGTGGTTTATACCTATGAGCCCCAAACTGGCTTTTGGCACCGACTTGGTATCGGTTTTATAAGTATTTGGCCAATTGAATCTCAGTTATAAAGATTGCTAATAAAGCAGGTATATAAGAGCGATCACGAACAGGGGAAATATACTGCATATCGAAGATCCGCTTCAGCAAATTCTATGATCTGTTTCTCAGTTTCTGAAGTTCGGTATTTAACCAGTCAGCATTGCGTATTTCCTGGCCATTGCAGCGTACCATATATGGTACGCCGGACATACTGCTTTTTGCAGCAGAATACTTGATAAAGTCTTCCGTGGTTCTTACACGGTCTTTGAAATAGTCATATTTTTTCTGAATGTGGACCCGTGCTTCAGCAGCGCTATGTTCCTCGCCATTCCGGATAAATATACAATCCGAACTTTCAATATATTGAAGCAGTTGAACGATCTCCTGACTTACACTTTCCTCACTCTCAGCAGGAAGGGCAACAGTCAAAAGAAGAAACAGGAAAGCAACACAAATATGAAAGACCCTGAAAACCATACGCCCTTCTCTCATTCGGATTCCTCCAGTCTGAAAGAAACCAGCATGGGATTATGATCAGAAGAATTAACTTTTATAACTCTTGCATCAGTAACCGTCAACTGACGATAATAGATATGATCTATATCGTGGCCGAAAACCTTGGTCCGATTTGGTTTATTAAATGTAACGGCTTTCAGGCCAAGACGGATTGAAAAGTCTTTCAAAATTGCCATACGTTTTTTGCTCCAGGTATTAACATCTCCAGAAAAGATCACAGGTCCATGATGCTGCGACAATATTCTCTCAACTTTCTCTAACTGCTTGTAAAAGCTCTCTGTTCCGAGCGTGAAATTAATCGTATGAATATTAACAACCATAAGAGACTTATCAGTGTTGGACAGTGGATAAAGAGTAATCAAAGCGGTTTTGGGAAGACTGATCAGCGGCTCTTTTGTCCGAAAAGTACAGGTGAAATACGGTTCAAGTCTTGATGCAGTCAGAACACCTACTTCTGTCCCCCAGTATTTGAAGGCGGTACTGATGTCCCAGTTGTAATGCCCTTTATTTAGCAGTTCCCGCATATCATCGGTCAGGCGAGCCTCCTGGATAGTAAGGATATCTTTAGATTTGGTCAAATGAGTAAAATCTTCTTTCCATTCCTTTTTCTCGCCTCTTAACACATTCCAGGTCAAAATATTAAAGCCTCTGGAATCCAGTTCCGGTTTTTGTGCCGGGTCTGATTTAAATATATTTTCATACTGGTTTATTTCACAATCACGTGCATCCTGTATGGAGATGTTATCACCTCTTTGACTTACGGTTAGATGTTGATGAGGCATAGTAACGCAGGCGGAAAGGGTCAATAACAGAAAAAATGTTATATGGAAGACCAGTTTAATCATTCTATAATTTTACATTTTTGCACATTAATTATCTAACAATAGCTTTTGTAGAAACAATCGCCTTATTTATAAAAATTTCTTCTATAAATAAACATCTAACCTTAAATTAAAATGAATTTATATTCTTCTCTGTGCCGGCCTGCCGGCATGAGGGTTTCAAATAATAATTAACGAATCCTGCTAAAAACAATGTTCATGCTAAAAATATCCTTGCAATTCATGGGTTTTTTGGTATATTAATATTACTGATATAAATCATATTCAGGCGAGATATCTTCAGATACAATTACTATATATGCAAATACCTAAGTCACAAAAAAATTTTGTGCGCGAATAGATAAGGCTAATTAAAGATGGAAAAATTGCATAAGGAACCGCTCTTACATTTCCTCATAATCGGTGCCTTGATCTTTCTTCTCTTCTCGATAGCAAACAAAGATGAGATTGATGTTTCTGGTAATAGGATTGTTGTAACTGCTGCCGAGATTGAGCGTTTAAGTAACATCTGGTCAAAAAAATGGAACCGCCCACCCACAGAGACTGAGCTGA
>JAQYVL010000248.1 GCA_030145525.1 Desulfobacterales bacterium | reverse complement strand
CGGTCAATAAGACTTTCATCTACTTCTGTATTCAAAATGGTTTTCACATTGCTCAGAGCAATCTGTTTGGCAAGATCCTTTGCAAGTTCTCCAAATTCTGCCCGTCCGGGAGGAGCGGAAGCCAGATAAAGCTGTCCCCCCAGGCGGTCTGATTTTTCATAAAGGGTCACATCATGACCGCGCTGAGAGGAAACAAGTGCAGCACTCATTCCGGCAGCGCCTCCTCCAATCACCATTATTTTTTTTGGGTTGTCTGTTTTGGAAATAAGCGTTTCCTTTTCATGACCTGCCCTTGGATTGCAGAGACATTCAACCTGCTTCAGCTTAAAAAGATTGTCAAAGCAGCCCTGGGCACATGCAATACAATGGATCATCTCATCTTCACGGCCCGCTTTTATCTTTTCAGGCAGATAAGGATCCGCTATCAGGCCACGACCCACGGCAACCATGTCGCACATTCCATCACCAATCATTTCGCGGGCTGTTGCCGGATCATTTATTCTATGGCTTGCAATAACAGGAACGGACACCCTTTCTTTTATACCCCGGGCCAGATAGCCGAAAACGCCGCGGGGAACGGAGGTGACAATCTGCGGCACCCTTGCCTCATGCCAGCCAACATTAATGCAGAGTGCGTTTACATTGCCGGATTCAGTAAGAGCGACCGCGTATTCCTGCAGTTCAAGCCTTCCCTGGCCGCCGGGCATGAAATCATTGCCATTCATGCGAACAATTAAGGGGAAATCGGGCCCCACCTCTTTTCGGATAGCGGTCATTATCTCAAGGCCGAAACGCATTCGGTTTTCAAGCGAGCCACCATATTGATCCTCTCTTATATTTGTAATAGGAGAAAGAAATTCGCTTATTAAATAGCCGGTGCCGCTCAGGACTTCAACCGCATTAAAACCGGCTTTTTTAGCCCTTGCAGCAGCTTTTGCAAAACTGGTGATTATTTCTGCAATTTCCTCGAGTTCAAGTGTTTTTGGCGTTTCCCGGGTTAATCGTGAAGCAACGGAAGAGGGTGCTACCGGCTGTTTGCCATCCAGGAAAAAGGAGTGGTTATACCGTCCGGAATGGTTCAGCTGAACTGCAGACCTTGCTCCGTTGTTATTAATGACATCTGCAAGACGCGAAAGTCCCGGGATATACTCATCCTTATGCGCGCCAATCACTTGTGTATTTCCGGAGAGTTCATCAACCGTGGCGTAGCCTACTGTAATCATGCCGGCTCCGCCTTGTGCACGTTCCGCATAAAAATCGACAAGCTGGTCGGTAATTTGAAAATTATTTGCCATGCCCAGATGCATGGCCGGCATGTAGATACGATTTTTGATTTCAAGTTGATTAATTTTAATCGGACTGAGAATCGGGTCTTTCATGGTCTTCTCCCTTTGATGGTTTTCGTTTGTATGCTAAATAAAAATCATTTTACTGCAACAGGTCTTTTAAAAATCTTTTAAATAGTATTTGTTCTGCATCACTGAAACCTTTCAGGATTTCATTGTTTGCCATCGTTCTTTCTTTAACAAGGGAAGGCTCCATTTTCAAAGCCTTGGCTGAGAGGAAAACTCTCAGTAATCTTTTATCTTCCGGATCTGTTTTTTTAATGATCCATTCTGCATCAGCAAGCCGGTCTAATACACCGGAAACAGTCGCATTGTCCAGCGCAAGGCGTTTTCCAATCTGACCTGCGGTCAGCCCCTCTTTTTCCCACAGAGCTTCCAGAACAAGAGCCTGAACCGAAGTAAGTCCATAAGGCAGAAGCCTTGCCTTTAAACGATTTTGTGATTTCTGATAGGCCTTTGCTAATAAAAATACGATACAGTCAATATACTGAGTCATGATAGATTTCCTTTGTATACGAAATAATTTGCCCCACTCAGAACAGGTTGTCAAGTAAAAGATTTCAAAGGAGTAAGTTTAAAATGGATTTTCCTGAGGCAGTGTAGTTTTTTCTTGACATGGTTCCTGCTTTGTTCGAGTTTGATTTTTTCAGGGAGAATTTTAATGGAAAAGGCGGAATTGTAAGAATGACGATAATGCAGAAAAAAATTGTAAATCTGGTTCAGGTAAACATCCCTTTCAGGATGTTATATGAAGATTTTATAGACCTTTTTGTCGAACTCGGGCTTAACCCGGAAATTGGGCTTGATGCCGATGCCCTGGACAATTATTCTTCTTCGGATTTTAAAAAGATTATATCTCCTTTTCACAGAAACGAAAGGCGTATAACCGTTCACGGTCCATTCCTGGATCTGTCGCCAGGCTCTTCTGATACGGCGATAAGGGATATAACCCGCTGCCGTTTGGAACAGGTGCTGGAGCTGGTGCCCATATTGAAGCCCAAAACAGTAGTCTGTCATGCCGGATATGAGGAAGATCGATACAGCTATTTTCATGAGTCATGGCTGGAAAAAAGTCTGGAAATGTGGAGATGGTTTGGAGAAAAGCTGCTTGCGGCCGGAACAGTTCTTATGCTTGAAAATGTATATGAAAAAAAACCGGCTGAAATTTTACCTTTTTTAAGCGGATTACAAAATTTGAAAGTGGGTTTTTGTTTTGACCTTGGTCATCAGTTCGCATTTGGCAAGGTTCCTCTTGACTCATGGATAGACATGCTGGGACCTTACATTGGCCAGCTTCATCTGCATGATAACAACGGATCAAAAGATGAACATCTTCCCATGGGAAACGGTAAAATCGACTTTCACCCTCTTATCGGTTTTCTTAAAAAAAGAAAAGAGTTGCCGCTGATAACGCTTGAGCCTCATGAGGAAGCTGACCTCTGGCCCAGTGTGGAATATTTGAGCGGGATGCTTGATGTTTTGGGAATGGAATAGAAGTGCAATTGCCGGATGGATCAGAAAGAATTCTCACATAAGATACCAAAAGGGCCCTTCAAAAAGAACGTAAATTCTTTTCAACCAACCGGGCATAATTAATACAACCGCTGCAGAATGGGATGTTTATCCCTACAGAATCTGGAACTTGGCTTTAGCGGTCATCTGATCGTATTCTTCCAGTATCTTGTCCATTTCTTCCGAGGAAAGGCTGATACACTCAGGATGATCTTCCATATCCTCAATGATGTGATTCAAGACCTTTATTTCATCATCTGTGATCATTTTTTTCCCTCTGTATTTTAAATGGTTTTTTGTGGGCTATCACAATATGTTGTTATCTGTCAAAACTTTTTTTCAATATCTTGGATATTTCACCTGATTCTGTAGAAATCAGGGAGTCATGGATTTTTGAGATTCAGGTCCTTTTCAGGTATCTCCTTTTCAGCCAGGGCGCTTTTTTTTGGTTTCACTGAATAAGCAGTGAAATGCACAAGAAAAAGCCATTGACCTTTATCCATTGAGGCTTTAGTATCAATCCTTGAATTGCAAATGAAAACAGTAAATTGAAAAGAATATTTTCGGGCGGATTTTGATGAAATTTCAAAAAAAAATCTTTGCGGCCTGCATAGCATGTGTTGTGTTGCTGTTCCTTTGTCTTTTCGGTGCAAGAATCTACCTTGGAACCGATCATGCCCGGCGTTTTGTTCTGACTGAGATTAACAAAAATATTCCGGGGACGATTTCATGGAGTGAAAACAGGGTTTCTTTTTTCACGGGGGGCATCGATATAACAAATGTATTGCTGAAAGGCCCGACTGGTGACCACCTGATCGCACTGGAACGAGTGCGTATGAATATATCCTGGCTCGATCTTATGACCGGCAGCCTGACCGTTGAATCCGCTTTTCTGGAAAAACCGCAGGTATTCCTGGAAGAGGAAGAGGACGGAACACTTAACCTGTTGAAAGCATTTGGCGGGGATGAGGATTCTTCCGGTGTTGGAATCCCCTTTAATATTATAATCAGAAAAGCACTGATCAATGGCGGGTCAATGCGATACGATCTGAATGCTCATGACCGGATCGTTATCCCCGCCATAGACCTGGAACTTCGACACGGTAATTTTTTGAAGCAGGAAGCAAATCTGTTCCTCCGGCTCACCAATAGCGAATTCAGTATGGGAGAACGGAAAACCGGACTGGAAAGCGTTATACTGAGGGCGGCTTTTGTGAAGGATCGAGTGGCGCAACTGAGTGCGATTGTGAAAACTTCCGGTAAAAGTACTTTAAAAGTTACGGGGCATATTCGAAATCTTTTTGGTGATATCCATCCGGAGCTTGAAGCAAGCCTGGAAGGAGACGCTTCCGATATCCTGAAAACAGCATTGCTCGATGTGGAAATTACAGGAGATATTTCAGCTCATTTGAAGATAAGGGGTCCTTTAAATGATCAGGAAGCAACACTGGCCCTGAAATATATGGGAGGAGATATTGCCGGAAATCGGATTGACCATGCGGATATTGCATGCCGCCTGGAAAAAAAAGTTGTTATTATTGACCGGGCTTTCATGAAAGCACCTTATGGAGCATTTTATTTGAATGGAGACATCAACCTTCAAAAAGTGTTCCCAGGTGGATTCTTATCTTCCCGGAGAGATCCGGACGCTGCTGTTTATAAAATTTTCATCACACAGAAGGATATACTTCTTGAAAAACTGCCGGGCATCCCGGCAGGTGTTACAGGCCTAATTCAGGCAAAAGCGACTATTAACGGGAAAGGCGACAATCCTCTGATAAAAGGCCATCTGGAAGGAGAAGGAATCGGTTATCATGGAATAAATCTGGGAGGCCTTGCTGGAGATATACTTTTTTCCGAGGGAATGATCTCTTTTGATCGGATGACAATCCAAAATCAACAGTCAGGACTTGATTTTTCGGGATCAGTTCAACTCCTTGATTATCAAACGAATCAGATTTTACAGGACCCACTGTTTGATATTTGCGTATATGGTGAAAAAATATTTCTGGAAGAGTTTTTCAGTCAGATGAAAGGTGAGATCTCACTTGCGGGAAGTCTTGCGGGAAGTGTTTCCTTCCCTGTTGGAGACATACGCCTGGCAGGAAAGAATATCGATCTGGGTATACAAAAGATTAAAGATGTCAATCTCAGGTCACATCTGGATGGCGACAGGCTTTTTATTGATGAATGTCGGACAGAATTTGCAGCCGGTGAGGAAATTCAGGCAGGGGGATGGCTATCGTTGGATGGGAATTATAATTTATATGCTGCTTCCGAAGGCATATCATTGAACCATATTGATCGAATCGCTGATCAAGAATGGAAGACGGCAGCGCTTTTCTTTGACTTTCAGGGAACTGGCAGCTTTGAAGATCCAAGACTTTCGGGTAAAATCGGTTTGCGCGGCATGCAGTTGAATGAAGAGCAGATAGATCCGTTTTCATTAAAAGTTGATCTCTGTGACTGGACAGCAAGGATAGAAGGAGAAAAAGAGAGATCGGTGACTGCGGAATTAAATTTAAAAACCAAAGAGATTACGGGAGAAGTCCGGTTTGAGGCGCTGGATTTGGCGACATGGTTCAAATTTGCAGGGCATGGTGAATTTGATGGGATTTTGGGCGGCGAGGTCAATGTAACAGGGAATTTAAATGCCTTGGATCAGATTCGGATGCAGGCTCAAGTATCCAAAATTGTAATTATCTGGCAGCAGAAGGAGCTGCTTCAGGCAAGTGATTTGACCATTGGCTTTGCAAATGGGATTCTCCTGATTCCAAACAGCCGATTGTCTTTTTTTAAGGATGGATATCTGGATGTAGGCGGGCAGGCAAAGTTGAACGGAATGCTCGATTTCAAGGCGGACGGAAAGGTTCCTATGCGCGTTACCGAGCTTTTTTTCGATGAGATATCAGAAACAGAAGGTATGATCACTTGCAGCGCTTCTGTCGGCGGTTCCCGTGAAAATCCGCATTTTTATGCCGATTTGGGGTTTGAGAAAATTGGTTTACAGTTATCATATTTTTCTGAGCGTCTTCAGGAACTGAGCGGGAGACTGAGGTTTGCTTCCGATAGGATTACAGCTGAAAATGTAGAGGGAAAGTTTGTGTCCGGGGACTTTGATCTGGAAGGAATGATTGAATTAAAACAATATCAAGCTGATTCGGTGAGTGTAAATTTAACCGCGCATGTGCTGCCAATCCTTGTTGGAGACCACACGGAACTGCTTCTGAATACGGATCTTAATATTCGGGGTACACGGAAAGCATCAGTCGTTACAGGAGAAATTGTAATTCTTGACGGAATTTATACTCGGGATGTGAATTTAAATCCGATTGATTTAGTGGTGAGCCAATCACGGGATGAAAAACCCGTGTCTGAAAAAAAGGCGGCTTCTTTTTTCGACAATACTACTTTTGATGTAATTATTCAGAATCGCAATCCTTTTGTGATAGATAATAACATTGCACTTTTGTTGTTGAGACCGGACTTTCATTTTCAGGGGACGTTGGATCGTCCGCTGATCAGCGGACGCGCTAAAGTGGAGTCCGGAATAATTAAATATCAGGGGAAAGAGTTCGAGGTTACCCGGGGAATTATTGATTTTATAAATCCATATCGAATCGAACCCGGTATCGAGCTGGAAGGCAGAACTCAGGTTCGGGAATGGACTGTTTTTCTGGGTGTAAAAGGGACTGTCGAGAATCTAAAATTCAGCCTGAAATCTGATCCTCCGGAGCAGGACGGCGATATCCTCTATTTGCTTGTTTTTGGGAAAACCCTTCGGGAATTTATCGACGGTGAAGAAGGACAATCATCGTCTCCAACAGAAATTCTGGTAGGATTGATGTCTGATCGGGTTCAGACAGATATAAAGGATGCTACGGGTCTGGATTCGCTGCAGTTTCAGTATAAAAGCAGTGATGCTGAAAGTGAGACCGGTCAGGTCACAGTTGAAGTCGGGAAAGAACTTTCCAGGCAGATCGCTGTAAAATATGGAATAGAAACCAGAAACAGCAAGGTTGTGCGGCGTACAGTGACAGAATACAGGTTTTTTAAAAATATGATTCTGGATGCGTACCAGGATTCTGAAGGGGATTACGGAGGAGGGTTGCGATACAGGCTCGAATTTCGCTAAAAAAATGAGACGAATGGGATCGAAACATTTTAAACTGATAATTCTACTGATTTCAGTATGGTCGGGAATCGTTGGGCCTGGAATCGCCGGTGCGGAAAATGGATCAGAAGATGATAAAACCGGTCCGTTTGTTTCAGGGATAACGATAAAAGTCGAAGAGGCCCAAGGGGATCCGGATCAGACGGTAAATTTTGTGAAAAGCCTGCTTGGTCTTGAAGAGGGCGAGCCTTTTTCTTCTCAAAAACTTGAACAGGCAGTTGCCGTTTTGAAAGCATCAGGACTGTTCGATGTAGAAGAAGTAAAAGTCCTTAAAACACAAGAAGGCGATATAGAACTACGGTTTGTTCTCCGGACCTATCCACGTATAATGGATATTCAGATTAAAGGCAGTTTTCCGATCAGTGAACGGGAAGTTCTTAATGCAATGACTGTTTATACAGGGGATGTATTTCGAAAAGAGGATCTTCCGAAACAAAAAAAATCTATTACGCGTCTTTTGAAAAACGAGGGTTACTTAAATCCAAAAGCAGCATTTTTTGTTGAAAAAGACAGTAAAAGCGAAAATTTCTATCTTCATGTAGACATTGAAAAAGGAACTTTTTTCCATATAGAGCATGTTGAGATAAAGGGAAATCGGTCTTTTTCCGATGTTCGTCTGAAAATGCGCATGGATACATGGCACTCTTCATTTCTGCCCGCGGGTATGAGTCGATACATCAAAAAAAAACTGGATGAAGATTTAAAAAAACTGACATC
>JAQYVL010000247.1 GCA_030145525.1 Desulfobacterales bacterium | reverse complement strand
GGTGTAGCCATTTGCGCGCCCATTGCACCCTATAAAAATACGAGGGCGGAGATACGAAGAACGATCGAGGCCTATGGCGGCTTTGTCCAGGTTCACGTTGCGACTCCAATTGAAGAATGCGAAAAAAGAGATCGAAAGGGAATGTATGCCAAAGCAAGGGCGGGTCTGATTAAAGGATTTACAGGCGTCGATGATCCATATGAAGTTCCTGAAAATCCGGAAGTGCGTATAAACACAACAGATCTGACACCCGATGAGGCTGCTCAGGAAATTTTACTGTTTCTTGGGCAGAAAGGGTATATTTAAAAGGTCTATTTTTTTATAAGTGTTTGGAGGATGTCTTCTTTCCCAATTATTCCAACAAGTTTTCCGTTATCTTCAACCGGTATGGAGTAAAAGCTTTTATCCACCATAAGGGCGGCAATCTCTTCAATATCCGTATCAGGGTCAACGCTTACAGGGTTTTCTGTCATTGCGTCCCGCACTGTTGTTGCAGCAATTTTCTGAATGGTTTTTTCAATTTTTTTGAGAGATGTGAGCGGAATGAAACCATCTAGAAATGTAAAAAGAGAGGGGATCGGAATTTTTTTCTGCTGTGCAATAAGATCGCTCTGACATAAAATCCCTACCATTTTCTCGTCTTTTTCGACAACCGGGGCACCATTAACATGGTTGTCAAAAAGAAGCTTTGCAGCATGGGTGATTTCCATATCCGGGGTAATTGTGACCGGGTTTTTTGTCATAATGTCTTTGGCTTTTAGCATGATGAATTCCTTCTCTGGTATAATGTGATTCCTGTAATTCCATTCCTATTGAGATTGAATCGTTACAAACCGCACCAGGTTATGATGTTATCAATCGGCTCCCGGTCACTTTCCACTTTATTGGCCGGAAATTCCCAGTCAGGATATCCCATTGCGATGGCGGCTATCAAACGTTTTGAGTCCGGTATTTCGATAAGCTTTCGTAACACATCGGAATAGGTTATACCCTGATTCTCAATACAGGTATGCAGTCCGTAATTGAGGGCGGCAAGACATATATTCTGCATAACCGATCCCACATCCATATAGGATCCCTGAATCGATAATGATTTATCTGCGGTTATGATAATTGCAACAGGTGCTTCAAAGTATCGAAATCCTCTTTCAAGCCATGAGGCTCGTTTTTCTAAATCCTCTCTTGGAATATCCATTAATTTAAAAAGTTTTTTCGCAATTTCAACCTGCCGTTTTCTATATATACTTCCCTTGGGACGTTCCACCATTAAATATTCCATTTCTTTGGGAGGGACTGCGAATTCTTTTATTTTTTTAACATTCTCTTCTCTGAGCCTATCCAATAGATCACCTGTAATGACCGTAAATTCCCATGGCTGTGTATTCTCAGCCGAAGGTGCCCGGGCGGCAATTTCGAGTATTTCCCGGATTGTACTTTTTCCCACCGGATCGGATTTAAATTTACGAATGCTTTTTCTGGTTCTGATTGCTTCAACGATATTCATGGTTATGCCTCTTTGCTCACGGTTGTTTGAAAATACAGGCAGATGCGATTTCAGTCTTGATGTTTTGTAACAGCTTCATTTTAAATGTGTAATTGTCACAAATATATTCCGATTGGTCAAAAGATTTTAACTTCCCGTGATTCATGCACCCCAATCGGAACGTTAATTCGACGGATACCATAGCGTATCAGAAACATGCCGTGTCCGTCTACTGTTTTACTCGAAATTTCGTTCGATTGTTAAAATCTGAATTTAATACCGGGACTATACTCTTAAAGATTTTTTTTCACTTTTACCATTCTATTATAATTAAAAATTGCATGAGCAGTACCAGGGTTATTTTCTGAATCTGGAATTTCCAAGAAAGTGAAGTATCTGTTCAATTACATCATCTCCATTCATAATAAAAGTATGACCGTGATTAACAAGAAGAAAGTCGTCCATTTCTTCAAGTTTTGCGGCTTCTGTGGATACTTTGCCATCATTTGTTCCGTTGAATATCCATGAAAACCAGGGTTCATATGATTTTATGCCGGCAAGAATACCAATAGTTCCCGGAATCGGTTTGAAAGATTTTGGTTTGTCGGTCTTTCCCGTACCGAGCTGCTGTCCTGCCGGCCCCATTATCCGTTTAAAAAAGAAATTGCCCTTGAGTTTATCCGCGACTTCACTGCCATGATTTGGAGGGGCGAGCATTATGATTTTATCCAGTTTCCGTATTTTGTGTGTTTGCAGATAGTCACGCACCAGGATGCCCCCAAGAGAATGTGTGATAAAATGAATCCTGGTGGCGCCCCAGTCCTGACACTGTCGAAGACCTTTGATGATATGCGATTCAGCAAGCTCTTCAATTGTAAATTTTCGGGAAGGGTAGGTCTGGTTCCAGACAAGGAACCCCGCTTCCGCAAGCTTCTTTTTGATTTTTTCCATAGAAGCGGCAGTTCTGCCAAGGCCATGCAGCAGGATCACACATTCACAATCGGGTTTGATAAAAATTGTCATTGCAAACAATGCCTTGTGTTTAACCCTTCTTCCACATGCTGGATTGCAGGTATGTCATAAGGTTGGTGTCACTGTTGGTGATCTTAAGTTTTTGCCGGATGTGCTCTCTGTGACGGTTTACCGTACCCACCGATATACGCCTTATTTCGGCGATTTCCTTGGTCTGCATACCGCTGCGAATCATATTGCAGATGTCAACTTCTGTAGTAGTCAGAGAAAGATAGGTCTGCGATAAATGGTTGACAAACGGAGAGACAATATCCTTCAGGTAGGTTCTCAACAGTTCTACATATTGTCTTTGGGTCTGGGGCAGATGCAGCGACAGCTCATGCAGAATCGGCATCAGAATTTTATCCACATTCGCATGTAAATCTTTATATATTTCCTGTTTTTCTTCTTCAATTCTTGCCAGGACTGCCCGGAGAGCTGCATTCGCCTCCTGCAGCGCCTTTCGTTCCAGAACAAGCTGTTTATTCGTCTCCTGTAATTCAAGTTCGGCAGAAATTCGTATTGCCAAAGACCCGATTCGTACGGCCAATGCATCCAGCAGAATTCGTTCCTCCCTGAGAAACGGCCCTTCATCCAGAGGTGGGCGTTCTTCTAAGTACACTATGGTTACTTCGCCTACGGATTCATTATACATATAGATTTGAGACGACTGTCGCCAGTTTGTGACTTTAAAGTCTTTGCTTTTGTATGTTTTTCCATTGAAGACAATCCGGGCGCACGTGATTTCCGGATAATGCCATGAAAAAGGCAAAAAGTTAACCAGTTCCTGCAGCAGATTTTCTATCGAATCAGAGTGACGTTCAGCCAGTTGGGCTACCCCGTACAAACAGTTCAGTTCCTTGATTCGTTCACGAAGCGCTATTAGAAGTTTCGATGGTTCGACATCACTGTTAAATGGAATTCGCCAGAGACGGAAGAGTTCGTCAGGCAGATTATGAAAATTCATCCCACTTGCAGGTGGTGTTTGCGATTTTTTTTTGGCCATAAACCTCTCCTCTCTATGCACATTTTATATATGCATTATATGGGCATTAAATGAGTATCTATAATGCATATAATTTATGGGTATTATAAGTGCATTTTTAGTGTATTTACTTATTGCATCCTGCCTTATATATAAGAATTCGTCAATAAAAAAAACCAAAGGAGGTTCCTAATGCCGCAAACCACACTCGTTTCAATTTTAGAGGGACACCGGAGTCAGCCTCATCAACTCATTGAGGTCCTGCAGGACGTTCAAGACCAGTACGGGTATATTTCGGAAGATTCCATGAGAGCCATATCAAGTGAGTTGGGGGCTCCCTTGATGGAAGTGTATAAGGTAGCTTCCTTCTATAAGGCTTTTTCATTGAAACCCCGCGGTAAGAACGTAATCACTATATGCACAGGAACGGCGTGTCATGTGAGGGGTGCAAATCTGGTGCTTAATCAGGCTGTCGGCCAACTCGGGATTGAACCGGGTGAAGTATCGGATGATGGCCTTTTCACGATTGAACATGTGAATTGCCTCGGCGCCTGTGCGCTCGGTCCTGTCGTCACCGAAAACGGATCATTTCATCATCACATGAATCCGGGTAAACTTCGAAAGGTAATCAAAACAATTAACAGTTCCGGCACGGAGGAAATCTCCCATGGCTAAGATTCATGCAATCAGTGATCTGGAAGAGTTGCGAGAAAAAATTGTCGATGACCGTAAACAATTCGAGAAAACGATAATTCTGTGCGGAGGGACAGGGTGTAAGGCATCCCGCGCACAGGCTGTTATTGATGCAATTGAAAATGAATTGGCTGAACAGGGAATGGAAAAGAGAGTCCTTATGCGTACCACGGGGTGCCACGGTTTCTGCGAACAAGGCTCACTGATGGTAATAGAGCCGGGCAACATATTTTACTGTCATGTTTTGCCGGAAGATATTCATGAGATCATCACGAAGACCATTCGTGAAGGAGAGGTTGTTGAACGGCTGCTTTACACCGATCCGGTTTCCGGAAAGGTTATTCAGACCGAGGCTGAGATACCATTCTATAAGGCTCAGGATCGTTACCTGCTTGCTCAGAACCGTCAGATCGATCCATGTTCTATTGAGGATTATATCGCTATTGGCGGGTATTCGTCGATTGGGAAAACCCTGTCTGATATATCTCAGAAGTCGGTTATCCGGGAAATTGAGAATTCAGGGCTGCGGGGACGCGGTGGAGGCGGTTTCCCTACCGGCCGAAAATGGGCTGAGTGCCGGGAAGCACCGGGTGATGAAAAGTATGTTATATGCAATGCCGATGAAGGCGATCCCGGGGCATACATGGACCGTTGTCTGCTGGAAGGCAACCCTCATCTTGTACTGGAAGGTATGATGATCGGTGCCTGGGCAATTGGCGCACAGCAAGGGTATGTATACGTGCGGAACGAATATCCTCTTGCAGTGAAGCATATACGGGTGGCAGTTCAGCAGGCAAGAGAACTGGGGCTTTTAGGTAATAATATTTTAGGGTCATCCTTCTCATTTGATGTCAGCATTGCCCGTGGCGGAGGTGCATTTGTTTGCGGTGAATCAACAGCCCTTATGGCCTCCCTGGAAGGGAAAGTCGGTGAGCCTCGACCAAAAGATGTGCATACAGTGCTTGAAGGCCTCTGGAACAAGCCGACTACACTGAATAATGTTGAGACATGGGCCAATGTTCCATCTATAATACAAAACGGTGCATCCTGGTTTGGGTTTAAGGGCGTAAAAGGGAGCAAGGGGACCAAAATTCTCGCATTGACCGGTCACGTCAAAAATACAGGGCTGGTGGAAGTAGAGATGGGTACCCCGATTAAAACCGTTGTGTTCGATATCGGCGGAGGAGCTGCAAATGGCAAGCCCATTAAAGCTGTACAGACCGGTGGGCCATCCGGAGGATGCCTTCCGGCAGACAAATTTTATCTTCCCGTGGACTTTGATTCGCTTGCCGAAGCAGGTTCGATGGTCGGTTCAGGGGGAATGGTAGTGATGGATGAAAGTACCTGCATGGTTGATGTGGCAAAGTATTTTCTTAAATTTTTGCAGGACGAGTCATGCGGTAAATGCGTGCCATGCCGATTGGGAATTGACCGGATGCTTGAGATCGTCACAAAAATTTCAGAAGGCAGGGGTGTTTCCGAAGAGATCAGCCTTTTGGAAGAACTGGGAGCTACCGTGACTCAAACAGCTCTGTGCGGGTTGGGCAAGACAGCCGCAAATCCAGTGCTTTCAACATTGACTTACTTCCGTGACGAATACGAAAAGCACATCAATGAAAAAAAATGTCCTGCCGGTGTATGCCATGAATTAATCACGTATATGATTGACTCTGAAAAATGTACGTACTGCGGCCTTTGCAAGAAAGCATGTCCGCACGATGCCATCACTGGGGAAAAGAAAGATATTCATGCAATTGTTTTAGATCAATGCCGGAAATGCGGGATCTGCAGGAGCGAATGCAAATTTGATGCAATTCAAGTAAATTAAAGGGGAAGAATATGAATCAGTATGTAACGATAAGTGTTGACGGCATGTCTATAGATGTGCCGAAAGGGCTGAGCGTACTTGATGCTGCTCTGGGACATGGTATTTGTATTCCTCATCTGTGTCGAGTCCCTTATATTTCAGATATCGGTGCTTGCCGTCTCTGCATCGTGGAACATGTTAAAAACGGACGGTCGAAAATTACGACTTCCTGCACCCTGATCGCCAAGGAAGGAATGGTGATTTTGAGCAACACGGAAAAAATTATAAAACTGCGCCGCAATATCGCTGAGCTTCTTGTTACAGAGGCCCCTAACTCCCGCGCTGTACAGGATGTCGCCATGCGCTGCGGAGTGAAGGAGGTTCGCTATTCATTCAGAAACAGTGACTGTATTTTGTGCGGCCGTTGTGTACGATCCTGCACGGGTTTATTCGGAGAGAAGGCGATCGGCTTTGTCGGGCGCGGAAAAGACCGCCGAGTGGAGTCACCTTTTGAAATAAAATCTCAACTCTGCAATGAATGCGGCCGTTGTATCGACCTTTGCCCGATGACTGTAGTCCCTTGTGACGGACCAATGATGCCCGGTGAGGAGCGTTTGTGCGGAAATTGCGAATCGAAAATGTCTTTTGCGGAGGAAATACCGGGCTTCTGCATAGCCTGTGATCTGGGTGAAGGTTTTCAATGCGAGCGGAGGTTGTTTTTAGGACCGTAAGGTCTTGGCTATGATAATTATAGCGTGTCCATAATGATTTTTCGATTCATTCGTTCTCTCAGCGATCAAATGGCCTCTGGATAAAATCTATCAGAGGCCATTTGGAAAGCGTTTTTTAAGAATTGCAGCACTGAATTTGAAGCTGACTGAGGGGGCTGCTTTGGAGGGGCCCTGATTTGCCGGACACCCAAAAAAAAAAAACGAACGCTAACCGCATTAGAGCGCCATTCTAGCAAAAATTGAATTGATTAAATCCGCCAGAGTAATTGAGAATCGCTTGATATACCATAATATCCACACTTCAGGCCCTACCGGAACGATTGCCCTGTTTTTGCGAATCCCTTTTAAGACCCCTTTTGCCACCCGTTCAGGGGGCCATCCGAATCTTTTATAAAAAGCAGTCATCTTTTCCTGATCAGCACTTGCTCCTTCGATAAGGGTAGCTTTCCCGTCTTTTACGATATTGGTATTGATGATGCCCGGACATACGGCTGTGACACCGATGTTATGCCGTCGCAATTCAGCTCTTAACACTTCAGTATATCCGACAATTGCAAATTTGGATGCCGAATATGCCCCCAGCGGTATAACCCCGTTCAATCCTGCACCGCTTGCAGTATTGACAATGTGGCCTGATTTTTGTTCGATCATCCGGGGTAAAAAGCTTTGCACTCCATAGATAACGCCCCAGAAATTTACTTCCATTACCTTTTGGAAATCTTCCAGGGGAAAAACTTCCAGAGGCCCACCCCATCCAATTCCGGCATTGTTATGCAGGATATCCACCCTTCCATATCTGTCCAGCACAAATTTCGAAAACGCTTCTACTTGAGCCCTGTCAGATACATCTGCGACCATTGAGGAAACTTCCACTCCCAGAGCTTTAATTTCTTTTTCAACGTTTTCAATTCGTTCCTCATGAATGTCCGCAATAACCGGAATTGCTCCTTCTTTCGCAAAAGCATGTGCGGTTGCGCGTCCGATTCCAGACCCTGCTCCTGTTATTACGGCAACTTTTCCTTTGAAATTTTTTATTCCCGGCAATTTTACCTCCAAATATTCTTGATTTAGTTACGTACACCTCAAATCATTGTGCGCGCTATAGCAATGCCGGTTTTTTGATGGACATTGCATCTGGGTAACGAATTGAAACTATATGGAATGTATTATAAAATCAAGTGGATTTTGTTTTAAGCCGGCCAGCAGTATATGTTCAGGATTCCGAGGCGTATAGCCACATCAAAGCAGAAGTCTTTGCTTTAAGGAGATATAAATCAGGTCACGTTTCTTGATGTTGCAGAGGAGTATAAATTATGATACGGAATCGATTAAGCTTAAAAAAATCGGTGGATTCAATCGAACCCAGGTCTCTGCTGCTGATAAATCCCACCTGTATTATGATGATAACCATATCAAATCGTCCTTCGGTGAATAAATGAAGAAGTCTATATTTTGTCTATTTTTTCTGTCACTGTTTTTTTCAGTTTCCCATTCAGCCCCGGCATTTGATGAAAATGAACAGATTATCATATTTGTTCAGAAGAGCGATGCGGAGCAGGATCGATTCTTTCGGGAGAACAGTATCCCGAAAATTAAGAAACTGGCGGGAGAAATGAACATTCCGGTGTCCGTACTCGGTCTTGAAAAAGGCGTTCCGCAGGAAGTAAAAATAACGCCTTTAATTGTTTACCAGAATTACCGGGGACGTTCGTTCTATCAGGGCCGGAGCAATACCTATGATCGTATCCGAAATTTTATCAGGACATCGCGCTATGTCCCCCAGGGAAAAGAGCCACTTGTGCGGGATCGAATTCCTATATGGGAAATAGGAAGAGCAAGGGTATGGTCTCCGCTGAAAGTCGCATCCGTTACCGGACATAAGCCGGATAATTATAATGATGAAGAATTCAAAAACGAGGCGCTGCAGGCAATTTTCAGCGGTTTTCATTATTATCAGGAGATGGAATCCGTCTCTCTCGGACGGGCGGATCGGGGATTTTACATGGATTTTTATTCCTGGTTGTCCGAAAACAGGACCCTTCATCTCTCTTTAGCTGTTTTTTCTCAATTTCATTGCAAAAACCCGGTGTTTCACACACTGGACAATCCTCTGACAGGCCCCTGGAAGAATAGAAAGGAGATGTTTCAAAAAGCCGCCGGACTGCTGGAAGGGGTAGTTTTAAAATGCATCAGGGATGCCTATAAAGGGGATGGGTTTATTCCGGTAAGCGAAGATGTTAAGGCTGTGAGCTGGGAAGCGCTTGGTTTTCCTTTGCCTCCGGAGCCAAAAAGAGAAACCGTGAAATCGATTGATGCCAAAATTCCGAATCGATGGGTATTGAAAAAACCGGAATCGGATAAAATTTCCATGGTGCAGTTTCGTTTTCCGGCGCCTCTTGACAATTATTCAGGAGAGGCCACAAAAGGTTCCGGAGAATTTATACTTCCGGAAAATTTAAATCCTTCCGGTGCGAAAGGATTCGTGGTAATCGACACGCGTTCGGTTACCATGGGACAGCGGGATCTGGACAAGGTCATCCAGAGCAGTTTGATGCTGAATACCAAAGAATATCCGGTTTCAAAATTTGTTATCGAAAAAGGGAGCAGCGAAAATCAAACTCTCCAATACGGAAAGCAGACACCTGTGGTTTATCAGGGGAGATTTACTTTGAAGGGAAAATCGGTGCCCCTCACCGCAACCATGGAAATCGAACCGGTTCTGAGCAATAAAGGGGAGCCGCTTCTAATAATCCGGGGAGGATTTGAAGTTAATCTGAATGATTTTATGATAGATGGTCCTGATGGTCCGGCACCTGCGAATCATACCCTGCTTTTTGATGTGAATTATACCCTGACACCGGAATCGCGTTAGCAAAAAAAAACGATTCAGGCTTTTCAAACCGTGAAAGAGTCTTACCTTTAAAGATGCGAATGATTTTTATTGAAAAAAACAACACATGAAATCATGAAAGGGGGCTGACATGAAAACAGGCAGAAAATGTTTAATGACTATCATTGTATTTTCATTACTACTGGTTTTTGCTTCTACTGCTATTTCCGGAAATGATTACACGGTTGACCCTGTACATTCTTCCCTTGTTTTTGGCATCAAGCATTTCGGGGCAAGCATGTTTTATGGGCGAATTAACAGTCCTGCAGGAAAACTGGTTTTTGACGAAGAAAATCCCAAGAACAGTATGGTGGAGATTTCAGTTAATGCCGGTGATGTGGATACAGCCAGTGAAAAGAGGGATAAACATATTAAAAGTGCGGAATTTTTTAATATTAAAAATTGTCCGCTGATTTCCTTTAAAAGTACAAATGTGAAAAAAATCAGCGAAAAAGAGTATCAGGTTGAAGGCGGTCTGACTTTTTTAGGAAAAACCCGTACTATAAAAATTGTGGTGCAGTATATCGGATCCGGCAAAGACCCCTGGGGCGGATACAGATCCGGTTTTGAGTCGAGATTCACAATCAAGCGCAGTGATTTCGGGATGGATTTTATGATGGGGCCTATAGGAGATGAGGTTCAGATTATTATAAGCATTGAGGCGGTTAGGGACTAATGGAGTGCAAATGAGTGAAGCGCCCAAAACCATCCGGTTGGAGGACTATCGGCCATCGGATTACCATATCGATAAAACGGAACTTCGTGTCAACCTGAAACCTGAAAAAACAACAGTATATACAAAGCTGGCTTTGCGTCCGAACAAAGATACCAATCCGGACGCAACAGCTCCGCTTGTTCTAAACGGGGAAGATCTTCGGCTTAAAACCGTCTCCATGAACCGGAAACCTCTTTCCGGCAATGAATATAACATTAAGGATAAAGCACTTTCCATAAATAAAATTGAACTGGAAGGGCAGGGGTGTTTCACCCTTGAAACAGAAGTTGAAATCAATCCGAAGGCTAACACAAATCTTACCGGGCTTTATATTTCAGAGGACATGTTCTGCACGCAATGTGAAGCAGAAGGATTTCGGCTAATCACTTACTACCTGGACCGTCCGGATGTAATGAGCAGGTTTTCTGTTTATATAGAGGCGGAAAAAGAGGCTTATCCGGTCCTTCTCTCCAATGGAAACAATATCAGAAAAGGAGATCTGGATGGAAAACGTCACTTTGCAGAGTGGGAAGATCCTTTTCCCAAGCCCTGCTATCTGTTCGCACTGGTCGCCGGAAATTTAAAATGCAGGGAAGACGTTTTTGTCACAGGAAGCGGAAAAGAGGTTGCCCTGCGCATTTTTGTGGAAGAAAAGGACCTGGATAAAATAGACCATGCCATGTGGTCTCTGAAGCAGGCCTTTTCCTGGGATGAAAAGGTTTACGGTCGTGAGTATGACCTGGAGGTTTTCAATATTGTAGCCGTAAGTCACTTCAACATGGGTGCCATGGAAAACAAAAGCCTGAACATATTCAATACCTCCACGGTTTTTGCGAATCAGTATACGGCAACGGATGCCGGCCATGACCGGGTGCGGGATGTAATCGCGCACGAATACTTCCACAACTGGTCTGGCAACCGGGTAACATGCCGGGACTGGCACCAGCTGAGCCTGAAAGAGGGCTTTACCGTGTACCGGGACGCTTCTTTCAATGCCGATCACGGAAGCAGCGTTGTCAAACGGATTGAAGACGCCAACGCGCTGAGGACGCATCAGTTCAAGGAAGACGGGGGGCCGACTGCTCATGCGGTGCTTCCGAAAGAAGTGAAGTCGTTTGATAATTTTTATACGCTCACGATTTATGAAAAGGGCGCGGAAATAATCGGCATGTATCGGACGCTTCTGGGGGAAGGAAAGTTTTTCAATGGAACAAACCTGTATTTTGAACGCCACGACGGCCAGGCCGTTACCATTGAGGAGTTTGCCAAAGCCATGGAAGATGCCGGCGGGAAAGACCTTTCCCGGTTCCGCCTCTGGTATCATCAGGCCGGGACACCCCATGTGGAAATGATCGGCGCATATGATGAAATTGGAAAAACGTTTTCACTTCATGTCAGGCAGTCCTGCCGTCCAACTCCGGAAACAAAAGAGAAACAGCCGTTTTTGATTCCGCTTTGCATGGGGCTTCTGGATCAAACCGGAAATGAGATACCGCTTTCCATCGGAGATCACGGTGTGGTGGAAATCACGAAGACCGATCAGGAATTTATTTTTCAAAATGTTCCGGAACAGCCGGTTCCCTCACTTTTCCGTCATTTCAGCGCGCCGGTGACCTATAGCTACCCATATAAAGTCGAGGATCTCTTTTTTTTAATGAAACATGATAAAGACGGATTCAACCGATGGGATGCCAGTCAGAAACTTGCGGAATCCAATCTGCTGAAAATGATTTCAGGTGAACAGGAAAATCCGGATAAAGCCTTGATTGAAGCGTTTCGAACACTTCTAAATGACAATTCACTCGATAAAGCAATGGTGGCGGAGATGCTTACTCTTCCATCTGAAGCCTATCTTTCCCAGCGGGTTGATGAGATTGACCCGGATGCTATTCATCAAATCGTCCGGAAAGCCCGCCGTACAGTTGCCGGGCAGCTTGCAGATGAATTTCTTTCCGTGTACCGGGAAAACAGCATTCAGGCGCCATATGATTTGACAGTCGAAAGCAAAGCGCGTCGAGCATTGCAGAATGTTTGCCTGCGCTATCTTTGTTATCCGGAGGAAGAGGCAGCCATTTCTCTTGCCCGTTCTCAATATTACAATGCAGATAATATGACGGAAAAGCTGGCCGCTTTTATCGCCATTGCACACAGCAGAGATGAAACAGCCGGAAAGGAAGTGCTTGCTGACTTTTATGAAGCCTCTAAAGGCAATCAGCTTATTGTCGACATATGGTTCAGTGTCCAGGCCTCCTCTCCGTTGGAAGGTACTCTGGAGGCGGTTCAAGAGCTTCTATTGCATGAAGCTTTTGATGAAAAAAGTCCCAATGACATTCGGGCTGTTGTCGGAGCATTCGCAGCAAATGCAATTCACTTCCACAACATTGACGGACGCGGGTATTCTTTTGTGGCGGACTATATCATCAGGCTGAACAGGGCAAACCCGCAGATTGCAGCGCGTTTGGTGGCACCGTTTGCGCAATGGCGCAGATATGATTCACATCGCCGGAAACTTATGAGACAGCAATTGGAACGTATTTCAGCCCTGGAAGACCTTTCCGTAAATGTATATGAGCAGGTATCCAGGTGTTTAACAGCGAAATAGTGCCAAAAAGAGAGAAGCCGTCAAATTTCAATCCTTTCCTTTTCTTATCCAATCCGTTATATTTTATTTTCTATACTTATGATTTGAAAATACCGGCGGACCATGCGGGGTTTGAAAACAGTCAATACTAAATAAATGTTTTTCATTTATGAGAAGACAATTCATCATCTGCTTATATATTCTATTATGCACAGCGTTGATCGCTGCGTGCAGTCTGTTCAAACCGGAGACAAGAAAAGCTCCGGAGGGCGATTTGCCGGAGAAGTTTTCTATTTACCATAAGGAAGCGGGGCAGACAGCAAGATGGTGGGAGGATTTTAACGCCAAAGAGCTCAACCTGCTGATTGAAACGGCTCTGTCTGAAAATTTTTCAATAAAACAGGCCTGGGCGCGGCTGCGGCAGACACGGACTCTTGTTGTGCAGTCTGATTCCTCTCTTTATCCTGATTTGACAGGAACTGCCGACCTCCTGTATGGGCGGAGAAAAACAACAAACGGGACTTCGGATACAACCACGGTTGAGGAATATGCACTGGGACTGACCAGCAGCTACGAGCTGGATTTGTGGGGTCGGGTTCATTCCAAACGGCAGGCTGTGATGCTGGAGGCTGCCGCCTCGAAGGATGAACTTCATGCCGCCGCTGTTACGCTGTCGGCTGAAATCGCAATCCGATGGATTGAAATCATTTCCCAGAGAATGCAAAAACAGCTGCTTCATAAACAGCTTGACAGCAATATAATTTTTCTGGACCTTATAGAACTGCGATTTCGAAAAGGCATGGTTTCCGCTCTTGATGTTTATCAGCAAAAGCAGGTAGTTGAGAATATTAAAGCTGAAATCCCTCTTGTTGAGGCCCGGGAAATTCTTTTAATGCATGAACTGGCGGCTTTGCTTGGAAAGCCTTCTGGCTCCTCGATTCCGATCCAAAATGCAGACCTGCCGATTCCTGTGGGAGTACCGGCCTTGGGTCTGCCTGCGGATCTCCTTAAAGCCAGACCGGATGTGAGAGCGGCCGGTCTGCGCCTTGAGTCGGCAGACTGGCAGGTTGCAGAAGCCCGCGCCAATCGGCTGCCGGCTGTTCGTTTATCCGCTTCCGCCAGATACAGTTCGAATGAGATGGAAGTCCTGTTTGACAACTGGCTGCTGAACCTGGCGGCCAATCTGACAGCTCCTGTTTTTGACGGTGGTCAAAGAGCAGCTGAAGTGGATCGAACGAGAGCGTTTGCAGATGAGAAACTATGGGCCTATCGGCAAACGGTTTTGACGGCTGTAAAAGAAGTAGAGGATGCGCTTATCAGTGAGTCAAAGCAAAAGGAGCATATAGAGGCTCTTGAAAGGGTTATCGCTGCTGCTCGACGGGCTTTTGATGAGGCTGTTGAACGCTATCGAAAAGGGCTGAATGATTATCTCCCGGTCCTGACCCAGCTCCTGACCGTCCAGAGCCTTGAGCGGAATCTTATCAAAAAGCGGACTTCCATGCTTCTGTTTCGCGTGAGTCTTTATAGGGCGCTGAGCGGTACCTGGACTCATGATCTGAAACCGGACGGACTGCCTGAAATATCAAAAACTGAAGGAAAAATAGATAATGAGTGATAGCAAAGAATTTAAACCTGCCGCTTTTGAGGAAGACTCGGCAAAACAGTCATTATCCTCTTCCGCCTCTCGGAGTAAACGGTATACTATATTCCTGTGTCTGCTTTTGATTGCCGGTGCTGTTGCCGGCGCGGTAGCCATTCAAAAAACCAGGCCTAAGGCTCGCAAACGCCAGCCAATTAAAATCATTCCTCTGGTCCAGACGGAAAAAGTCTATCCAACCGTTCAGCAGATTACGGTCTCGGCAATGGGCACAGTCATCCCTGCTCGTGAAACAATTCTTAAGTCAAGGGCTTCGGGAGAAGTTGTTTCAATCCATCCGGAGTTTATGGAAGGGGGGTTCATTGAAAAGGGGGAGGTCGTTTTACAGATCAATCAGGAGGATAACAAACTGAGTGTCGCCCAGAAGGAAAGCGCGGTTATCAATGCGGAATATGCTCTTAAACTGGAAATGGGCCACCAGGAGGTCGCACAGCGTGAATGGGAGCTATTGAAAAACGACGAGCCGGCAAATTCAAGGGATATGGAACTTGCCCTGCGAAAACCACATCTTGAAAAGGCTCAGGCAGATCTGGCCGCGGCACGGTCGGAACTAGAGCAGGCCAATTTGAACCTTTCCCGAACCACAGTTCGTTCTCCTTACAATTCTATTATCTTGAAAAAATATGTGGATATCGGATCACAGGTTTCCGGTCTGGGACAACTGGCTGAGATCGTTGGAACGGATGAATACTGGATTCTGGTGTCTGTTCCGGTGGAACGTTTAAAATGGATTCATATTCCCCGGGATGCCTCGGATGAAGGCTCTTCGGTTCGTATACGGTTCCGAAACGGCCGTGAACGATCAGGACGTGTAATCAAACTGCTGGGGGATCTGGAAACTGAAGGAAGGATGGCACGGGTCATGGTATCGGTGTCAGACCCCCTCTTCCTGAAATCGTCTGATACAAATCAGCCGCCGCTTTTAATCGGTGAATATGTCAGGGCGGAGATCAAAGGCCGGGAAATAGAGAATTTATACCGTATCCCGCAGGGCGCACTGCATGACAGCTCAAAAATCTGGGTGGCAGGGGATGCAGATAAGCTTGAGATTCGGAAGGCTGAAGTAATATGGCGTGATGCGGATGCCGTTTTCATCGGAAACGGATTGAAACCCGGAGATCGTCTCATCGTTTCGGATCTTTCCGTTCCCATAGCTGGAATGCCGGTGAAGATTGACTCACCTAAACCGAACAAGCAGATCGGATCACCTTCGTCGCGCCAGACTTTAAAGTAGATATAATGTGATGGAAAACATGAAACACAATTCTTTAAGTAAAGGGCCGATTTCCTGGATGGCGGGTCATTCCGTTACAGCCAATATATTGATGATTGTTTTTCTTGTCGGCGGTATCTTCCTGAGCATCAATATCAAGAAAGAAGTTTTTCCTGATTTTGATCTGGATCGGGTTTCGATTACCGTTCCCTATCCCGGAGCCAGTCCCGGGGAAGTTGAAAGGGGGATTATTCTTGCCATTGAAGAGGCGATTCAGGGCCTTGAGGGGATTAAGGAGGTAACGGCTTCCGCGCGGGAAGGGTCCGGCAGTGTTATCGTTGAGATTATCGAAGGAAAGGATATTCAGCGTCTGGCACAGGATATTCAGAATGCCGTGGATCGAATTCAGTCTTTCCCGGAGGAGGTGGAGCAGCCTCAGGTGGTGATTGCCCAGAGAAAAAGATACGTTGTCTCGCTTGCGCTTTATGGCAGTCCGGGTGAAACCATATTGCGTGAAACTGCCGAGGATATAAGAGACCGTTTATTGCAGGACCCGGAAATCGCTCAGGTCGAGCTGTCCGGGATTCGAGACCTTGAAATCAGTGTTGAAATACCGCAAACTAAATTGCGGGCTTATGATCTTACTCTGGAGAAGGTGGCCCGGATCATCAGTATGGCTGCTGTTGATCTGCCCGGCGGTGCGATTAAAACCGATGCGGGCGATATCCTGGTTCGTATGAAAGAGCGCCGGGAATACGGGGTTGAATTTGGAAAAATTCCCGTCATCACCACCAATTCCGGAACAGAGGTTCTCCTTGAGGATATCGCTGAGATCAAAGACGGGTTTGAGGAAACCGACAATTTTGCAACCTATAATGGCAAGCCGGCCATAATGATCGACGTCTATCGGGTAGGGGATCAGACCCCCATTTCCGTATCCAAAGCGGTTCGGCAAAAAGCGAAAGAGATCGATGAAATCCTGCCGGAAGGTCTCTCCCTGACTGCTCGTAACGACCGGTCTGAAATATTTCAGCAGCGGATGGAGCTGATGATGCGCAATGGTCTCCTGGGATTGTCTCTGGTATTTATTCTTCTTGCTCTTTTTTTAGAACCGAGGCTTGCATTCTGGGTAAGTCTCGGCATTCCTATCTCTATTTTCGGAGCCCTTCTTTTCCTTCCGACCATGGGCGTCAGCATTAATATTG
>JAQYVL010000246.1 GCA_030145525.1 Desulfobacterales bacterium | reverse complement strand
TGAGAAGATTCTTTTTAAACCGGGCACGGGTATCATCGGAAAGGGAGACGATTTTTCGGAAAAATGCTTTGCGGGCGGATATTCCCGGAGTATCCGGCTTGTCAATTTCTGAACATATCTGAAGGATCGACTCCTTGATATCTTCTTTGCCGTAATCCCCTGACCGGATAAAATCAGCCGCACCGTTAAAGACATTCAGCGTTGAAAAAATATGAGGATCACGGTAAGACGCGTAACCGAAAAGGCCCTCTTCGGAATTATAAACGGCAAACCCGCCATAGGCTCCCCCTTTTTCCCTGACCTCCCGGTGCAGATACATCGACCTCAACAGTTTTGCGATTACGGAAAGGGCAGGTGCATCTTCATGTGTCATGGCAACTGTTTTAAATATGCCTGCGACAAAAGAGACTGCCGAAGAGGTGCTCCAGCCTTCCCTTGGAAGAACCGATTCCGTATCAAAATGAGGCTGGGAAAAACCGTCACCTCCCCCTTTCGGAATTCCTTCATAAACAGATTGGACCAGGTCAACCGCTGATGGCAGTGTGTTCTCTTCGCCGATAAGAGCTGTTTTCAAATTTGACGACCGGAAAACCGTTTTGCCGATGGCTGTAAGATTATCCGCAAGATTCTGCAAAGCGCTGTCTGCTTTCCCTTTTTCATGAAAATCACGGGTTATATTCTTTATTGTCTTCAATTGATGCACACCGCTCCAGATTTCTCCAAGAGCTGCGGCCGGGGTAAAATTTCTTGACGCAAGTGATATGGAAAGCCGATGTCCGCTACCTACGATCATCGACTCCATACCGGTCTGATATTCCATGATCAGGTTTTTCAGACGGGTGAAATTATAAAAATCAATACGGCTCAGCAGTTCTTCGATAATATCGAACATCCTGTCCAGATTGCGAACAAGGCATTTACTCCCGAATGATACAAAGGGTATGCATTTGCCGTCCGGACTATAGCTTGTACGGGCCTGTGGTGCCAGGCCCAGGCCTCCGGTGTACATGTCGATAAGCTTTGCAATCTCAGTATATTCATGATCTTTCGTTCCAACCCTTGGAAATACGGAGCAAAAAAACGGCACCAGAGGAATCAGCTCCTTCTGAATGCCTCCAATACCTGCGGCAGCAGAAAAGTAGAAAATACCTGATGTTGGCTGGCCATAGCATTCTGCCGTAGAATCACTATAACCTTCTGATTCTTTAACAATATTTATATCAGGAGGAATATCTTCTATCGCAAGTGTAGGAAGGCAGGAGAGGTCCTCATCCGTTTCCTGAAGTTTTTTCAACTCCTGTGCGTTCCGATGAATTGTTTCAGTCTCCGATGGAGTCAATTTTTCTTTCAGTTTTTTCAGCTCATTTTTCACACGGTCTTTCTCTTCCTGCTCCATCTTTGTATCCGGTTTGAGCAGAAGGCGTACACGGTGAGTATTGTCGATAAAATATTTTCGTATCCGGTTTTCAAAAAACGCCCCTTCAGCAAGTTCTCTGCGAATCTTTTCCAGATCCGAGTCGAACAGCAGAATCCTCTCGGGATCTCCACCGTGAAACCAGTTTCCGGCAAACGAAAGAAGGAGCTTTATGCCGTAAGGATAAGGCGAATTTGTAACCTCCTTCCTATGGAACTCGATCTGATGAATAGCGGATTCAACCAGTTGGGGATCAATCCCGTTTCGGGTCAGATCATCTAAAACCGTAAAAATTATTTTTTCGATTTCGCTTGCGCTGGGCTCCGATACCCCTTTCAAACCGCAGGAAAAAAAAGTATCCCGATTATCAGAATCAAAACCCGAGCCATCACTTAACGCGGTTCCAAGCTCTGAATCAATCAAAGCTTTACGAAGAGGAGAAGCGGAATTCCCCAGAAGGATCTGCTCCAGGAGCAGAAGAGTCAGAACTTCAAAAGAATTTTGAATGTCTGCGGTCATCCAGGCCAGTGCAACCTGACACTTTTTTGAAAGATCTTCATCTTCAGCGACAGGATACGAATAGGACAATTCAACCGGCTTTTTCCAGCGTTTATGTGAAGGCACATCGGTTTTCGGATCAACATAATCAAAATTTTTCAGAATTTTATTTTCAATAAAAATAAGATGTTCTTCCAGCGGCATATTTCCATATGTATAAAAAAAAGCATTGCTCGGGTGATAATGCCGCCTGTGGAATTCCTTGAGTTGTTCATGTGTTAAAGAAGGTATAACGACAGGCTCTCCTCCGGAATTGAATCGATAAGTCGTTTCCGGATATATTGCTTTCAGTAAGGAAAGAGCCATTACCTGATTTTGTGAGGACATGGCGCCCTTCATTTCATTATAGACAACTCCTTTATAGACAAGCCTTGAGTCTTCATCAAATTCCTTACGATGTCCTTCCTGCATGAAGCTCAGTTCGTCAATATTAGGAAAAAATGCAGCATCCAGGTATACACCCATCAGGTTGTAATAATCTTTCCTGTTCTGGGTAGCATACGGATACATGGTCCAGTCTGAGGCGGTAAAGGCATTCATGAAAGTGTTCAGACTTCTTTTGATCATGGAAAAAAAAGGATCACGCACTGGAAACTTTTTGGAGCCGCAAAGCACTGTATGCTCGAGGATATGCGCCACACCGGTTGAATCAGCAGGGACAGTCTTGAACGCGACACTGAATGTATTCTCTTTGTCTTCATTTGCTATATGAATATGTTTTGCCCCTGTTTTCTGATGTGTCAGCATGTAATAAAAAGAATTGATCTCTGGAAGTTCTGCGGTTCTTTCAATGAGATACCCCCTAATCAACTTGCCTTTTTTTAACCCAATATTTGTTGTATTCGAATGATTTTTCATATTATCCGCTACTTGTCCTTTTTAAAAAACAAACATACAATAACTACTTGACATTCATAAAAAAGTCAAGGCTCAAGTCATTGCGGAGACGGCCCTGTTTTTCATGAATTACAAAAAGATTGAAAGAGTTCCGATTGTAAAAAACTATTTAAAAAAATGAGATCAAATATCAAACCTCCTCACATTTCCGAAAGAAAACTGGAAATTGACATTATGCGGAATGGTACTGTATATTGACAGTCTCTTAAAAAGTCAAAATTTTGATGGCAAAGCCCTAAAAGAAAGAGCGCAACACAGGTTGTGCCATTATTTAAGTTTTGCATATCCCGCTGCAAAGCAACGGGTTTTTAAAACAAATATAACTGCAGATATATTGCGGGGGAAAATGACATCTCCTCTTTTTCTTGCCAAAAAATTTAATTTCCGGGCCAAAAAACAGTTAGGCCAGAATTTTCTTTCAGACCCATCGACAGCAAAAATGATCGTCGACCGTTCCGGAATTGATAAAAATGACGTTGTTCTGGAAATCGGTGCAGGATTTGGCGCTCTGACAATTCCGGCAGCCCAGGCAGCAACAAAAATTTTCACTGTGGAAAAAGACCAAAGGATTATACCCGCCCTTGAGAACGAACTTTCATTGCACAAAATAGAGAATGCGGTGATTCTGGAGACAGATATTCTGAAGGTTGATATCGCTGCATTGGCTCAAGCCGAAAATTGCCAACTTATCGTTCTTGGAAATCTGCCATACAATATCTCTTCCCAAATATTGATTCGTCTGATGGCGGCAAGAAAAGTAATAAAACGGGCTGTCCTGATGTTTCAAAAAGAGCTTGCTCAAAGGATAGGAGCACCGCCTTCATGTAAGGATTACAGCAGAATATCTGTAATGGTTCAGTACCTGGCAGACATTAAACCCGTCGCACAAATCAAGGCCCACCTGTTTTCACCCAAACCCAAGGTTGATTCGGAAGTAATTGAAATCGTATTTAAAAACAAAAAACAATATCTTGCTGAGAACGAAGAATTTTTCTTTCGTGTTATCAAGGCTGGATTTGGGAAAAGGCGAAAAAATCTTAAAAATGCACTTTCCCGAAGTGAATTAAAAATTTCTACCGAAACAGCCATTTCGGCTCTTGAGCAGTCTGATATTGATCCTGCCAGACGGGCAGAAACACTTTCTGTTGCCGAATTTGTGACGCTGAGCAACAGGCTGCTTGCCATCCTGAGTAAAATGCCCGCCTGATTTTGTCGGTTACCCCCATGCGCACTCGGGAATACAACCCTCATTATTTCAGTAACCCCCATAATTTCTTGACAAAACATTTTTTCCATCATATTATAACCCAATCTGAAAAAAAATATCCCAAAATAAATCATTCAGAGGAGAAATGAAACGATGACCCTAACAAAAGCACAGGTTGCTGAATCTATCCAGAATCGAATCGGATTTCCAAGAAAAAAAAGCATCGAGCTGCTTGAGACCCTCTTGGAAATAATTAAAAAAAGCCTGGAAACCGGTGATGATATTCTAATCAGCGGATTTGGGAAGTTTTGCGTAAAACATAAGGCGGAACGTAAAGGAAGAAACCCTGCAACAGGCGATGATCTGATGCTGCCACCCAGGAAAGTCGTATCATTCAAATGTTCTTCCGTCCTGAGAGACAGAATCACCGGCAATAGATAACAGCCAAAAATATCCTTGTCATGATGAAGACAGGGATATTTCCGGTTTATCGCTTCAGAGACCTCAAGGTTCACCAAGCCGGGAGAAGGTTGCGCCGGCTTTAGGATGGTATTACGTCTTATCCAAAAAAATAAATCATACCATTCCCGGAAAAATCATTTCCCCGACACCAGTTCAACCTGGGTTGCTCCCCATCCCCCGGAATCGGAAGAAGCTTCTCGAAAGCATGCAACTAACGAATTTTTCTTTAACTGCTTGATTACATTCATTTTCAAAGCCCCAGTGCCTTTCCCGTGAATAACCCGTACAGAATAGATGCCGGAATCAATACAGGCTGAAAAATATTCACAGAGAAGATCAGGGATATCTTTCGGATGAAAGGTATGGAGATCGATCGTATCCTCAATAGGCACTTTTACAGGTCTCATCTTCCCTCAATCCCTCAATTCCTTTCATAAAAAACAACACAATCAAAATTTTACGGCAAACTTGCGGCAAAATAAAAAATGCGGAACAACCGGATTATCAGGCCCAGAAGTATGTGATCAAACCCGCCAGAAGAAAATTTGCCTCCACCCAAAAGACCGGTCTGAATCCTAAAAAAGATTTTCTGTATTCATGCACTAAAATTACAAGAGCCATCAAAATCAATGGCAAACAAAGGAAATACCCAAGAGATGTTATAGCGCCCGCAAGCGATCCCAAAAAAAGAAAGGCAAAAGAAAACTGAAGGACTCTTTTCAACAAAAACCTCGTTTTTTTTTCACCGATTATAATCGGTATGGTTTTCGTGCCGACAATCCTGTCACCCTGCATGGCAAGGATGTCAAAAAAAACAGTCCTGACAAAAACCATACCCAGCGTCCACAATAAAACCAGAATAGAAGCAACTGTTATTCTGCCTTCTTCCGATAAAACCGGAAATACGGATGTTACAATTCCCCAGGCCAGAACAATTAAGATCGTCTTTGAGCCCGGAATCTCGTTGATTCGATGATATTTCAAAAACTGAATTTGATCCGGTATCAGTTTGAAATTGTATAAAAGCCCCATTATACTCATCGCCAGTAAAATCAGAAACGGTATCATCCCCATGGCACTGGCCGTAACAATTCCGGTAGCACCGGATATAAGTGCCAGCGCGGCAAGATGGTACCTGTATTTGTCATAAAAACTTGCGCGATCAGGATCATTAAAGCGGTCTGAATTTCTTCCGATCAAATTATTAAACGTATGCATGGACAGCACATAAAAAAATGCAATAAAAAAATAGGCGATCTTTTCCTCGATTCCATTGAGCGCCGTTGAAGCATACGTAAGGCATCCTGCGCCCAGGGCGATGTAGAGATTTGTATAAAGAAGAGAGCGCTGCACAGGGGGAAAATATCTTCTCCATGTTTCTCCGTTTTGAGACCTTTCATCCTCAAGCTTTTTAATAACCTTATTTATAATCCAATTGGGAGTAGAGGCGCCTGCGGCAATGCCTATCGTCTGGGCGGAATCCAGGGCACCTAAATCCAGTTCCGATTCATCTTCAATATGAAGAGCCGGTTTTCCCACCTCGTTTGCTACTTCTGCCAGGCGTTGGGTATTCCCGCTGTTTCGCCCTCCAACAACAATAAGAGCATCAACTTTTTCCGCAAGCTTCTTCGCTTCGACCTGACGTTTTTCAGTTGAGTCACAGATCGTATCGAAAATCTTATAATGGGGATGGATACGTTCCGCCCATTTTTTCACTTTATTGAAAAAATGGACGTTCTGCGTTGTCTGGGCGACAATGATCGCTTTATCGAACTCCGGAAGGTCATCAAGATCCTCCAAACAATTGACCGCATAGCCTTTATCCCCGGCATAGCCAAGAAGCCCGACAACCTCCGGATGATCATCATCACCGATAATGATTACAGCATATTCAAGAGATGCATGCTTGCGGATAATCGTCTGCACCTTGATTACACGCGGACATGTGGCATCTTTAACCGTAAAACCAGCGCTTTCAAGCTTTCCATGAATTTCAGGGGGCACTCCGTGGGCTCTGATCAGGATTGTACCGGATCCCCTTTCAGGAATTTCCCTGATCACCCTTATCCCCTTTTCTCTCAAGATCTCAAGGACCTGAGGGTTGTGTATCAGGGGACCGTATGAGCTGATAGGACCTTCGCGGCTGTTGGAAGCATCCAAAGTCATCTCTACCGCTCTGCGCACACCCATACAGAAGCCGGCGGTCTTTGCAATATAGATTTTCATTTTGATAAGGCTGAAGCTACTCTTTTGCTTTCAGAAAAATATTATGCTCCACAAGTGCAAGAGAATGGATCGTCCCTTTTACAAATTTCTGCTCTCCGAATATACTGATCAGTTTAATCCCGTCATCCTCGGGCTCCACTGTATCAACCGCCTCCATCACCAGTTTATTACCGTCTTCTTCAATAAGATATGCATTGGCTTCACACATGGTCATTCCTCTTCATTTTTTCCCTTATAGATCTTTTAAGTTTTCCTGAACAAGCTCTTCTATCAGACGAGGAAGAGGCATTGAACCCAGGCTTACAATTTCAACATTTTCCTGCGAAAGAGGGATAAGAATCTTCCTTGCGGAACTTGACGCCACAGCGCTGGCTATTCCCGGTGTAACCTCCCCCATCATTGCATTTGCCATTATGATCCCGATCGGGCAGATAATAACATCAACCTTTGCAACGGTTTGAATAATGGCGTTTTCTCCTGATGCGCCCTTGTTTGCTTTTGCTTTCAGCATCTGGGCAGTTGCAATGGCATTTGTTCCAAGTGCTACAATT
>JAQYVL010000245.1 GCA_030145525.1 Desulfobacterales bacterium | reverse complement strand
GACGTGCTTGTAAAATCAGGTATCCTGAAAGGCACCTCGGATATCAGCGGTGCCGAAACCATACGTTTTGAACTGTATGATGTGTTCGATTTGAACGGCAGCCCCTCCACCCTTGCATTTTCAACTGACGGAAAATATCTGTACGCCGCCATTGATCAGACAGTTCAAAAGTGGGATCTTCCGGAAAGACATATGATTGAAACAATCACCATTGCGTCCGGCCGCCCTCTTTCCATCGGCGTCAGCCCCGACAACCGCAAATTGGCTGTCGGCGACAGTGAAGGTTATCTCCATATCTGGAACATGGGACAAAACAAAAAAGCTCTGACCGTTGAAACCGATGCCGGGACAATTTCATCCATCGTCTTCAATCCGGATTTGGGAAGCATTGCCATTGCCGGCGATGAAGAAACTATCTATGTCTTGAGCCTGATAACCGGAAAAGTTACAGCTGAACTCGAAGGCCATGAAGAGCCCGTTAACTCTCTCGCTTTTACGCCCAACGGCAAACACCTTATATCCGCCAGCAGTGACCTTAGCACCCGATGGTGGGATGTCAACACCCACAAAGAAAAAAAAGCACTTACCGAATCCACGGATAAACTGCTCTGCATGGCCCTCAGTGACGACGGCGGACTGGTGGCACTCAGCATCGTAGATGTTTTGATCGATCTCATGCGCAATCGCAGAACGGACGAGCGCCATATCAAAATACGCAATACCGTCACCGGTGAAGAAATCCGCTCCCTCGACGGCCATGAAAAAGACATCACCACCCTTGATTTCCACCCGGACAAACGTTTTCTGGCATCCGGCAGCATAGACGACACCGTCCGCATCTGGGATATTCAAAAGGGAGAAATGGTGACGCTGCTGGAATTGAATGAAGATCTGATTTGCGTCCGTTTCAGCAACGACGGCAAATGGTTTGCGGCCATGTCAGCCGATAAGAAACTAACCGTATGGAAACTCCGATAAAATTTTTGCAAGCCAAAATTTTTAAATTTTTTATGTTTCGGAAGATGAATCCTAAAGGTTCATCTTAAACTATTATGAATTATTTAAACATGAAAAGGAGATACTATGAAAAAAACACTATCATTTATCTGCATCTGCCTGTTCATTATCGCTTCTGTTTCAACTTCTTTTGCGAAAATTCAGAAACTGGAAGGCCAAAAAGCCATCTCCGCCAATGCCAATTTACAATGGATCGATACAGGCGACGACACCTCAGGCAATAGAATCCTGACGGTCGGCTTTTCCTATTTTCCGAAAGACTTTCTTGAAGCAAAAGGCAATTTGATGATCATGAACGTTGAGGCTGGAGATGAAGATGCAACAATTTATTCCGTTATGGGGCAGTGCAATTACAATTTTTTCAAACCCAACACGACTGTCGTCCCGTATGCCGGGATTCAACTCGGTTTTTCAGGTTATGATGCCGGCGGTACCGATGACACCAGCGTGTCTTACGGCCTACAAGGCGGGGCAAAATACTTTCTCTCCGAAAATTTGAGTTTGAACGCGGAATTAAACTACCTGGTCACCACTATCGATCCGGATGATGTCAAAAGCACAAGCCTGCTGGTCGGCATGGCATACTACTTTTAGAGCGGTTGTTAAAAAACGTTCCGTTTCAATGCACCAAAGATGATGAAGCCGAGTGAAGCCTTTTATGGATGCTGCCATCGTTTCTTAACGAAGCGGAGCGTTGAAATTAAATGAGGGATTGAGGGATTGACGCCCCGGCCCCTGAACTATTTTTCTTCTTTTCCAAGCAGACCGGTTCGTGACAACGGCAAAACATAGTAGATCCCCTGGTCGGGTTTTGATGTTTCGCTGCAGATATTTTCAAGATAGGAAATCGCCGCGTCCAGAATATCTTTATCCTGTACAGCGGTAAAAACCGTATGGTTATGCCGCATACCTCCGCTGGTCAATGATCGGAAGCCGGCAAATATCGGCACATTATGGCTGATCCGCTGGAGAAAATCCGTGGTTTCAACCACAGTTGCATCTGTGATCCCCAGATCAATCCATCCGGTTATGAGTTCATCGAGAAGTTCCTCGTTATTTATTACAGCAATTATGAGATGCACGCATTCTCTCTATGGTGATGCAAAAAAAGCGGTACGAGCTCTTTTTGAATCAGTTATAATTTACAATTTTTTCTTCCAGTTTACGAATCTTGCTGCACAGTTCGGAGGGGTCAACTGCACGCCGTAACGCCTTTAAAAATTCTTTATTCCTGCACAATCGGGTAACCCTTGCCAGCAGCCTGAGATGCAGTGAGGTATTGCTTTCGGGGATCACAAGAGCAATCGCTATATCGACGGGCTGTCCGTCCAACGATTGAAAATCTATGGGGTTTGAAAGCCGAATCAACAGAATAGCAGCATCATTCGCCTCTTTGCTGGTAGTGTGAGGTATTCCGATGCCCATTCCGACACCGGTACTCATGGTTTCTTCCCGCTTTTTCATCCCCATGAAAAGAAAATCGCCGTCTTGCACGATTCCGTTCTTTACACTTGCTTCCGCGATAAAGCGGAGGACTTCTTCCTTGTTTTTCATCTGTACATCTAAAAAAACCTGCTTTTCCGGAAGATAGTCTAGAATATTCATATCATTCATATACGATAAAATTTAAAACGCTCACTTTAAGAAACAGCCTCTTTGGCCAGTTTTACAGCACAGACCTTATATTCAGGAATTTTGGATACCGGATCAAGGGCCGCATTGGTCAGTCTGTTGGCAGCCGCTTCCGCAAAATGAAATGGAATGAATACAGATCCTTCAACCGCTTTTTCCGAAATTAAAACCCGCGCGCTTATTTCTCCTCGTCTGGAAACAATCCGGATCATCCGGTCATTTTCCAGCTCAAATTTTTCTGCATCAACACTTGAAATCTCAACAAAACATCCGGGAGCGCGCTCATTGAGTCCTTCCGTCTTTCTTGTCATGGTTCCGGTATGATAATGATAAATCACCCTTCCGGTTGTGAGAAAAAGAGGATACTCCTCATCGGTCATCTCAGCCGGAGGTATGTACGTGATGGCATGAAAAACCCCTTTACCGTGCGTGAATTCCTGCGTATGAAGAATCGGCGTGCCGGGATGATCTTTTGACGGACAGGGCCAGTGAATACCCACGTTTTCAATTCGATCATACGTGATGCCGCCATAAGAGGGCGTAACCATCGAAATCTCTTCCATGATCTCCCTTGCATTTTGATATGACATCTTGTATCCCATGCGGCCCGAAATATCACAAATAATTTCCCAGTCACTCCTCGCCTGCCCCGGTGGTTCCACAGCCTTTCGAACTCTCTGGACACGCCTTTCCGTATTCGAAAAGGTTCCCTCTTTCTCTGCGAAACAGGAGGAAGGGAGAACCACATCAGCCAGCTTCGCCGTTTCAGTTAAAAAGATATCCTGAACCACCAGAAAATCAAGATTGGAAAAACTCTTTTCCGTATGATTCAAATCCGGATCCGAAACCAGAGGATTTTCACCGATAATGTAAAGGGCTTTCATTTTTCCGTCATGAGCAAGGGGAACCATTTCTGTTACCGTTAATCCAGGCTTCTGCGGCAGATCTGAAACATTCCATGCCTCCCCCATTTTTTTTGCAACCGCAGGATCATCGACCTTCTGATAACCGCTGTAAACATTGGGCAGCCCACCCATATCGCATGCGCCCTGAACATTATTCTGACCTCTCAGGGGGTTCACCCCGCCGCCCTCAATTCCAAGATTTCCGCACAGCATGGCAAGGTTTGCAAGAGATTTGACATTATCCGTCCCGGTTGTGTGCTGTGTAATTCCCATACAGTACAGAATGCCGGCAGCCTTTGCTTTTGCATAGATCTTTGCGGTTTCAACAATCTCCTCTGCCGCAATTCCGGTGACTGCCTCCACATAATCAGGAGTATACTCTTCCAGACTTTTTTTGAACGCATCAAACTCCCTTGTCCGGTTTTCAACAAACTGTTGATCGTACAACTCCTCTTTTACAATCACATGCATCAGACCGTTTATCCATGCCACATCGGTCCCCAGATTTGGCCTGAGCCATTTTCCGGCAAAGGTTGCCATTTTAATCCGCCTCGGATCAACTACAATTAACTCTGTATTCCCAAACCGAACAGCTCTTTTAACAAAAGAGGACAAAACCGGATGATTCTCAGTCGTATTGGATCCGGTAATGAGAACAACATCTGCGGCTTCAATATCCCCGATGGTATTTGTCATTGCTCCACTTCCGAATGCTGCGGCCAGACCGGCCACGGTTGAAGAATGTCAGAGCCGGGCGCAGTGATCGATGTTGTTTGTTTTCAGCACCGCACGGGCAAATTTATTGGCAAGATAATTTTCCTCATTGGTAACCCTGGCCGATGTAAGAACTCCGATGCTGTCCGAACCGTGCTCCTCTTTTATGGCTGTGAATTTTTTAGCTACCAGGTCCAGGGCTTCATCCCATTCAGCCTCTCTGAAACCGTCGCCCTCTTTTATCAATGGTTTTTTAAGGCGCTCTTCAGAATGAATAAAATCAAAACC
>JAQYVL010000244.1 GCA_030145525.1 Desulfobacterales bacterium | reverse complement strand
AAAAGATCTACCTGCTGCTGTGTAAACCAGTGCCCCTGATCTGCTACTTCATGTGGAGTCATATGAGCATAGTCCAACAGCTCGGCAACATTGATATGGCTGTAACTGTTATTGATCAGTTTAATATAAGTATCAATGATTCTGCTGTTGTATATTCCCTGGTCTTCCTGCATTGAATCTTTCTGAATTAAATCTTTCTGAATTAAATCTTCCTGCATTGAATTTTCCTGAATTAAATCTTCCTGCATTGAATCTTCCTTCATTGAATCTTCCTTCATGGGATCAAATGTTGATTCAAACCTGCAAATGAAACCCACTGCTCTTATTACAATTCAGCTTATCTACACAGATCCGATCTGATTAAACCTATACCATGACAATTCAATCTTGCAAGCATAATTTTAGATAAAATCCTCACTTGAAACCTTTTCCCATCTATCTTATTTTTTTAGATTAAATCAAATCAAACAAAATGGCTCCGGGCAAAACGGAATATTGAAACTCACAGAGGATGAATTTAAAACTATCCGTACCATCGTCCATGAAAATTTCGGAATTTACCTGACCGAACAAAAAAAAAGACCGGCGAGATTAAAAATGGCCCGCCGGTCTTACAATAACGAATCTGGAAATCAATTCGATATGTTACAAATCCTTTATTTTTTCAGTCAGCTCAGGTATAAATTCGAGAATATCCGCTACGATTCCCACATCAGCCACCTGGTAGATTGGAGCCTTTGCATTTTTATTAACTGCTACCATGAAGGGAGAGCCTTTAATTCCTCCAAGATGCTGGAATGATCCGCTAATACCCATTGCCATGTATACCTTTGGTTTGACAGTCTGGCCGGATGTTCCGACCTGACGAGACTTTTCCAGCCATTTCGCATCCACAATAGGTCTTGAACAGGACAAATCCGCCCCCATTGCTTCAGCAAGCTCCTGGGCTATTTCGATGTTGTCTTCATCTTCAATACCGCGACCAACTGAAACAAGAACCTCTGATTTTGTAATGTCTACATCTCCAACTTCGGCTTCGACAATTTCGAGAAACTTGCGAACAACAGAAAGGTCACCGGCATCTCCGGATTTATCAACCACCTGCCCCCCGGCTGATTTGCTTTCGTCAGGCTGGGATACGCCGGGCCGGATATTCAGAACGGCACCTGCTGAAATATCGCAGGTTACATGGGTACTTACCTGACCGGCAAATTCCTGACGGACAAGCTTCAGGGTTGATCCTTCTACGCCTTCGAGATCGACTACATCCGCCACAAAAGCCGCGTCGAGCTTGATTGATAGCCCCGGCCCTAGATCCATACCGAACGTATCGTGGGGAAGGAGAACAATTCCATCCGCAGGAAGTATGCTCACAAGTGCCTTGCGAATAATTTCGGCATTCGGATAGGCCATCGCCTCGTTATCGATCTTCCATACTTCGCTGTAGGAAGCAGCCATTTCATTGCAAACCGCATCGAGATCCGAACCGGACCCTGCTATCACTGCGGTAACCGCAGCACCGGCATCAATTTTTTTTGCTGCCGCTGCCAGTTCCAGAGCTGTGTCATCCGCAGCCCCGCCATTGTGTGTGATATATGCAAAAATCTGAGTCATTATTTCAGTCCTCCTTGGGCCTTCAAAAGTTCAATCAGCTTATCAATGATCTCCTCGGTGCTTCCTTCAAGCATTTCAGCACCATCGCCGAAAACCGGTACGAAATAATCCTGAACTTTCACACTGGCGCCTGCATTACCTACAGAACCGGAGTCGATACCCAGATCCGATGCACCAAGAACAGGGATATCAACAGATGCAACCTTTCTGATTCCTCGTATGCCTACGTAGCGAGGTTCATTGATACCGGTCTGGATGGACAATACACAGGGCATCTGAATTTCGTTCATCTCCTGATTACCACCTTCAATTTCACGACCCACTTTCAACTTCTTATCATCAATTACCTCAATGGAATTGACAAGGGATGCATACGGCTGATCGAGCATAGCTGCCAGCATACCGCCGACTTGACCGGCGCCGGCATCCGCCTGCGCGCCTGTCATTATAAGATCATAGCTGCCTTTTTCAACCGCAGCCTTCAGGATTGCTGCAATACCTTTTCCGTCAGAACTCTCAAAAGCATCATCGGAAAGCAGGATGCCTTCGTTGGCGCCCATTGCCATCTCTCTTCTGAGAACTTCTTCCGACTCATCATCGCCAACAGTTACAACAGTCACTTTCCCGCCGACCTTGTCAACGATTTGAATGGCTTCTTCAACTGCATAGTTGTCCCATTCATTCACAGAGTAAACCAGGTCGTCACGATCGATATCCTGACCATCGCTGCCGACTTCGATCTCATTTTCCGAGGTGTCCGGAACCCTCTTGACACATACCAAAATTTCCATATTCATCCTCCCAAAGTTAGTTATTTTGGTAACCATTCTACAGGCCCTTTAATCTAGATATGGTTTTTGCCCGCTGAACTTACCGATTTTATTATCTAATAATATGGTGATCGATCAATTCTACAAAATCAATGGCTTCCATTTTACCTTCCATGCCGGCAACCTTGATAGCATCCTCCATATTCACAAGGCAGAACGGGCATGCCGTTACAATAACGTTTGCCCCGGCTTTGGCAGCCATTCTCACCCGAAGGACGCCCATACGCTCCTCTTCTTCCGGTTCATAAAAAAGCATCAGTCCACCGCCGCCGCAGCAGAAAGAACGATCCCTGCTTTTCAGCATCTCAACGCGGCGAATCCCTTCGAGCGCATCCAGTGCTTCCCGCGGATCTTCATAAATGTTGTTATGGCGTCCGAGATAGCACGGATCGTGGTATGTATAAACCCTGGATTCATCCTCAATCATTTTCAGCCGGAGTTTTCCTGATTTGACAGCTTTTGCAACAACCTGGCTGATGTGTTCAACCGGAGGCAACCCACTATAATCATTTGTCAGTGCATTAAATGCGTGGGGATCGGCTGTTACAATCTTTCGAACCCCGGAATTCAGAACTGCATCCATGTTCTGTTCTTTCAGATCCTGGAACAGCATCTCCTCGCCAAACCGTCTGACTTCGTTTCCCGAATCTTTTTCATTCTTGCCGAGAATACCAAAATCAATGCCTGCCGCCGTCAGAACCCGCGCGGTTGCCTGAGCAATTTCCTGCATCCGGTCATCAAATGAGCTGACGGAGTCGACAAAATAGAGAACATCCGCCTTTTCCTTCTTATCAAGAATCTTTACCTGGCATGTCTCGGCAAATTCTTCGGCTTTTGTCCAATCCGCACGTTTTTTCTCCATCTTACCCCAGGGATTTCCGCGTTTTTCAATCGCACTCAACGGTTTCTGCAGAGACTGAGGGACCATCCCCTCGTCAACCATTCCGCGTCTTAAATCGACTATCTTATCGATGTACTCAATACCGATCGGGCATTCCTGTTCGCATGCTCCGCATGTTGTACACGACCAGATTTCATCCTCTTCGTAAATATCTCCGATAAGCGGTTCGCTTTTCTTAAAATCACCCCGAAGAGGATAATTTTCAAAAACCTTGTCGCGTCCTTTAATGGAGATAAAACGGGGAGAAAGAGGTCTTCCAACTGCATTGGCCGGGCATTGATCTGAACACCTGCCGCAGTCTGCGCAGGTATAAAAGTCAAGGATATGCTTCCAGGTGAAATCTTCAAGTTTTTTAACACCGAAAGATTCAAGTTCATCGAGTTTGTCATCTTCAACACCATATTGCACGGGTTTGACATTACCGGTTTTGGTGCGCATGAAAAAAACGTTAAATATGGAAGTGATAACGTGAAAATGCTTTCCAAGAGGCAGAAAGCAAAGGAAAAAGAAAAATGTAAGATCGTGAATATAGTAGCTCAGAATATGGAGTGTCTGGAGTGTTTCAGTCGGTTTGCCAACCAGGATATTTTTAAACAGCCAGGCAATGGTTGCAGGCGCCAGGTCAGGTTTTACACCGGCCTGTACTTGTGCCGCCACATAAGCAGCCTCAAAAAGACTTTCGGTAATCATCAGGGTGGCTATGATCCCAAGAACAAAAACCGCTTCACCGGTATGATCGTGACCGTATTTTTTCGGCACATCATAACGCTCCGGGCGGAAGATTCCGCGTCTTACGGCTGCAATAATACAGGCGACAAGTACCCACGTTGCGGCATAGTCCTTTAAAATGTTGTAAGCATGGCCTATTACACCTTCAAAACCCGGGACGACAAATCCCTCCTTTAAGCCGACGATGACAAGGGATGTTGATCGGATACCCAGAGAAAGGAAACCAAAAAAAATCAGAATGTGCAGGATACCGCCTGTCATGTACCTTGGCTGACGCCACTGGGCCAGCCAGATCTTGACTACATTGATTACCCGATTCGGAATGTCACCAAATCGATCATCAGGCGCAGCCTTTACAAGAGGCGCTATCCTTTTTGCCATGATATAGGTAAACAACCCTACGCCGATAATAGGTATCACAAGTGAAAAGATTACTGTGGGGATACCCAAAAGAGTAAAATTTGAAGGGCCGATCAAAACTGGTTCCATTTTCTAATATCCCTTATTAAGTAATGATTTAATATGAATTTGTAAAAATAGCATTTTTCGAACTTTTTACGAAGCCATCATCTTTGACTTTAAGAAATACCTTATCTTAACCCTGTAATACAGTAATGAACAATCGTTCAATTTAAAGGAGAAAACTCTTTCCGTCAAGAAAAAAATAGCTCTGTTTTCATTATACATCTGCTCCTGAAATAAAAAAATCGGAGTCCGATGCCGGCGGAACTCCGATTTTAATCTTTCACAAATTCTTTTCAAATCTGTTCAGTGATTATCCGCCAAAAGAAGCATCTTCGATATCAACCGCAGCTCCGTTTGTGTTAAGGATGGCGTCCATCTTTCCCATGCTGATGGGTATTACCGAACTTGCAAAGAATTCAAGTGATTTAACCTGTCCTTTATAAAACGAAGCATCTTTGGGCTTTTTCTCGATTTGAGGAGCAGCAGCAGCAGCTCTCCATAGAAGCATCCAGGAAAGAATTACATCACCGGCTGCCTCAAGGAAAGGAGATGCAAAGGCAAATGCGCTTAGGACCTTTTCAGACATGGCAGTCTTACCGAGATGCATTGCAACCTCTCCCAGCTTATTTACAGAAGCTTCAATCTTTGCTGCGTATTCTTCGAGCCCTGCGACTCCTTTTGCCTTGGTAATGGTCTTCTGAATTTCGACCATAAGATCCATTACGAGCTTACCCTTTTTCATCCCAAGCTTGCGACCCAGAAGGTCCATCGCCTGAATGCCATTGGTTCCTTCATAAATCATGGTAATCCGGCAGTCCCTCAAAAGCTGCTCCACGGGATATTCCTTGATATATCCGTATCCGCCGTAAACCTGCATTGCGTGGCTGCACACTTCGAAAGATCTATCCGTAACATATCCCTTTGCTATGGGGATCAGAATATCGATAAGACCATGAAGTCTCTCCTTTTCATCATCATTATCCGATACCACAATAAGATCATCAAGATATGCGACGTAATAGAGTAGGCTCCGCATCCCTTCCACATAAGCCTTCATGGTGATCAGCATGCGTCTTACATCCGGATGATTGATAATCGGAACTGCTGGTGCGTCCTTGTCCATCATCTGAAGCAAATTTTTACCCTGAATGCGTTCCCGTGCATAATTTAATGCATACAGATAGGCGGATGTCGCACATGAAAACCCCTGCAGTCCAACCAGGAGACGGGCCTCATTCATCATCAGGAACATGGCACGCATTCCCTTGTTTTCCTCGCCGAGAAGGGTGCCGATACATTCGCCTTTTCCCCCGAGTGTCAAAGAACATGTGCTGTTTCCGTGTATTCCCAGTTTCTCTTCAATACCCGTACAGACAACATCATTGAACTCTCCCATACTTCCGTCATCATTCACACGGTATTTGGGGACCAGAAACAATGAAATCCCTTTTGTTCCCGCCGGAGCATCTTCGATTCTCGCAAGAACCGGATGGATGATATTGTCAGACATATCATGCTCGCCGCTTGAGATAAAAATTTTGGCCCCTGTTATCGAATAGGTGCCGTCATCATTCTTTTTGGCGCTCGTGGTCAGAAGGCCGACATCTGACCCGGCTTCCGCTTCAGTCAGAAGCATTGTTCCCGTCCACTCACCGGTGTACATCTTTTTCAAAAAAAGCTTTTTCTGCTTTTCAGTACCAAATTCTTCTACAAGCTTCCCGGCACCATGCGTCAGCCCCGGATACATCATGAATGCATAGTTTGCACCATTAAAATAGTCATTTGCCGCCATGGAAAGAAGCCTCGGCATGCCCTGACCTCCGTATTCAAGATCCTCCGGCATTGCAAGCCATTCACCTTCCTTGTAAATCTCCCATGCTTTTTTAAACTCTTCCGGGACTGTGATCTGTCCGTTTTCAAACTTTACGCCTACCTCATCTCCGATTTTCCGAGTAGGCAAAATTTCTTTTATGGCCAGATTCCTTGCTTCATTTACAATGAGATCAACTGTTTTTTTGTTGAACTCTGCAAATTTTTCATGTTTGCTCAAATTACTGACCCCAAACTGATCGTGAAGGACAAAATCAACATCCCTTCTGTCTGCAATAAATTGTGCCATTATTACCCCCTCCTTATCCCTTCATCTTTCATTGCCGTCTGAATTTTTTCTAGCCGGCGGCAACGTCATCGCTTCCAATACCTCTTAAAAAAAGATCCACCAATGGATCGGCCATTGATTCCAGATCGTATTTCCCGCCTGCATAAACCCAGGTACTGATTACCGCTTCAACTGCTCCCAAAACGTACCTTTTTACCAGACTGAGATACAGATTCTTTCGAAACGTGCCCTCGGCCTGCCCCTGTTCAACAACCTCTCCCACCATGTTCAGGTACATTTTGGTCAGTTCATCGACAAATTTATCCAGATGCCTGCCCTTGCGTGCTTCTGCCATATAGACCACAGCCATATTGTGATCGCGCTGGAATTCCCTCAAATGACAACGTATCAAATTCCGAAACTTTTCACTTGGATTTTCGGCTTCTTTTACAGTCTCTCTGAATCTGTTGAAAATATTTCTGGTCTTGTAGTTATAAAACTGAATCAGGATATCGTCTTTATTTTTGAAATAGAGATAGATTGTACCGTCTGCTACGCCAGCTTCTTTTGCTACTTGAGATATGGTTGAATGGAAGAATCCCTGTTCTGCAAATACCTTGATCGCGGCTTCAAGGATTCTTCGATATTTTTCTGTTTTTGTCTTGCCATTTGCTTCCAGCGTCATTTCCGTGTCCTTTCTATAATGAATAGTCATTCATTTACCGGAAGCCCACTCCAAAGTCAAGTATTTTTGCTGATGATCGCTGCAACCATTCAATTATTATATAGTTTCAGGCATAATTCATTTTATGATACGGAAAAACAAAACCATAGGAAAGAGAGCATAATGAATGAGCATCTATTCAATAATGCACCCCGGAGAGATCGGCAAGTATAGATTGATCTTATGCGCAATTGCACCTAAAAGCAGGAAAAATGACTATGAATGGTATCAACATTAAAAGTAAGGAGGGGGAAATATCTATCCGGATTTAATGGGTTCTGATCTTTTATAGTACTTTTTCAGCAATTCAGATTATATCCTTTCAGACAGCCTCTGATTTGATAACCATGAGCTTTTCGAATGTCATTTCCTGCATGGCAGGTCCAATCCCTCCAATGCCCAAACCGGATTCTCTGCTTCCTCCGAACGGCATCCAGTCTACTCGAAAAGCCGTATGATCATTTACCATGACTGCCATGGCATTCAATTTTTTTACCGTATCTAATGCAACATCGAGGTCCCTGGTGAATACAGCTGCCTGAAAGCAAAAATTCAATTGATTGGCTCTTGCAATCGCTTCATCTCTTTCCTGAAACGAGTAGATGGAGACCACAGGGCCGAAGATTTCCTTCTGAGACACATTCACATCCTCGGGCGGATTCAACAGCACTGTCGGCTTATAGCAATTATTGGAAAGCTTTTCCCCGCCGCACAATATTGTCGCTCCTTTCTGCGCTGCTTCCATTACCCATTCATGGACACGGTCCACCTCAGAAGGAGAGATCAGCGGACCGACTTCCGTATCCTCATGAAGAGGATTTCCGATTTTCAAATTTTGAACCAAACGCGTCATCTTTTTTGAAAATTCTTCAACCATGGACTTGTGCACATAGACCCTCTGCACGGAAACGCATACCTGTCCCGCATGATAAAACCCGCCCTTTACTAGCAGCGGCATAGCTTCATCCATATCGGCTGTTTCATCAAAGATAACCGGAGCAGCACCTCCATGCTCCATGGCACACCCTGCTCCCGGCGCCAGCTTTGCCCTGAGATGCCAACCTACCTTTGAAGATCCGATAAAAGTCAAAAAAGATATCCGCTCGTCGGAAATCATTTTTTCGGCTGTTTCATTTTCGCACAGAACCATTTGGCACCATTCCTTTGAAAGCCCGGCCTCATACAAAATATTTACAAGATTACGGCAGGACAGAGGAGTGGCAGATGCGGGTTTGACGATCACCGGGCACCCAACGGCTATTGCGGGAACAACCTGATGTATAATGAGGTTGAATGGATGGTTGAATGCACTTATAGCCATGACTACACCTCTTGGTTCCTTAATGGTGTATGCAATCCTGTTGGCTGAAGAAAGGGTCAGATTCATCGGAATTTCCCTGCCGCAGAAATGGGACAATTCCTTTACAGCAACCTTGATCCCCTCAATGGCCCGATTGATTTCTATTTTCGAATCTATCAACGGCTTTCCGCCTTCCCGGGCTGCTGTCTTTGCAAGCGCAGCAGATCTGCTCTCTATAATCTCAGCCGCATTTTCCAGTATTTCGATTCTCCGGTACAGGGGCAGCCATCGAGTGCGATCCGTAAAAAGTCGATGGGAATTTTCTAAAACAGCAAATGCTTCCTTTTCGCTCGTTCGTTCAAGCTCCTCGATAAACGACTCTTCATATGGATTGGTTACTTTTATTGTACTCATGTTACTTCCTCTTTATAATATACAGGTCCTGTTCTTGAGTTCTTCGATAAAAACCCTTTCATTTTCAGAATAATCAACCGGCACTTCAACAACGTGGACGCCGCTGGTATTAAAACATTTTTCGATAACAACCGGCAGTTCACCTGTTTTGGTTATACGATGCCCTCTGGCGCCGTAGCTTTTGGCATACTGCATAAAATCAGGGTTGCCAAAATCCAGTCCGAATTCAGGAAGCTTCATTCCCACCTGTTTCCATTTGATCATTCCATAGGCATTGTCTGTTAAAATGATCACGATCAGGTCCAAATTAAGACGAACCGCTGTTTCCAGCTCCTGGGAATTCATCATAAAACCGCCATCTCCGCAAATGGCTATGATCTTTTTGTCCGGGTAAATGATTTTTGCGGCAATTGCGGCAGGAAGTCCGGCTCCCATGGTTGCGAGAGCATTATCCAGAAGAACCGTATTGGATTCATGCGCTTTATAATTCCTGGCAAACCAGAGCTTGAACATGCCGTTATCGAGCGAAAGTATTCCGTTACTCGGAACGACTTCACGAATGTCGGATACAATTCTCTGGGGTGTGTTAGGGAAGGTGTCTGTATCGCTTCCGGTATAGACATTTAGATCGATTTCGGTTTTAATTTTTTTAATATAGGAAAAGTCGGCGCATGAGCATGAATCCGTTATGGATGTCAACTCTTTCAATGTCCGGGGGATATCTCCAATGACTTCATGCTGGGGGAAATAGACATCATCCACGGTTGCACTGTAGTAGTGAATATGAATAACCAAAACACCACCTGGAGTCATGAAAAAAGGAGGTTTTTCCACTACATCATGCCCGACATTGATAATGACGTCGGCACGGTTTATGGCACAGTGAAGATAGTCGTGATCAGATAGTGCGGCAGTCCCGAGAGACCTGGGATGACGCTGATCCAAAACACCTTTTCCCATCTGCGTACTGAAAAAATAGACACCTGTCTTATTGATAAATTCATAGAGTTCATGACAGGTCTCCTTTCTATTTGCGCCTGCTGCAATCAGAAGCAGAGGATGTCTGGCATTATGGATGAGATCAGCCGCCTTTGCCATCGCGCTCTCTGCAGCGGCCCGGCGATGAATTTCCGTCACCTGATAAGGCTTGCTGTCGGAATTTTCCTCGGCAATGTCTTCCGGAAGCTCCAGATGAACCGGCCCCGGCTTTTCTTCGAGGGCAACCCGAAACGCTTCCCGAACGAGTGAAGGAACAGCATCGGCATTCACAATCTGACGGGTGAACTTGGTGATCGGTTCCATCATCCGGACAACGTTGATGATCTGGAAACGGCCTTGTTTGCTCTTCTTAATCGGCTTCTGGCCGGTAATGAACAAAACCGGCATGCCGCCCAAAAGAGCATAGGAAGCGCTGGTAACAAAGTTCGTGGCACCCGGGCCCAGAGTGGAAAGGCATACACCAGGTTTCCCGGTCAACCGGCCGTATGTTGCTGCCATAAAACCTGCGGCCTGTTCATGGCGGGTCAGAACAAACTTGATGTCAGACTTTCGCAGGGCCTCCAGAAATTGAAGATTTTCTTCTCCCGGAATGCCGAAAATATATTCGACACCCTCGTTTTCCAGGCAGTTTATAAAAAGTTCCGCACCGTTCATGGACACTCCTTTAAAACTATATTTTTCA
>JAQYVL010000243.1 GCA_030145525.1 Desulfobacterales bacterium | reverse complement strand
GATAGACGGCATGCAGGTTGTATTTGTGGCCGCAAAACTCCAATGTATCAAGCCCCCCGCCGGTCTCATGTCTGGCTTCAAGGAGCAGTATATCAAGACCTGTCCTCGCGAGATAGGCACTGCAGATGAGACCGTTCTGGCCGCCTCCGATGATTACAACATCATATTCCTTGCTTTTCATTGTTATTCACCCCACTCCTAAGTTTTTTGGAATATTGTCAACATTCTTTTCGTACCAGCGGCATGCCTTGCCTTTCCACCACTCCTGCTCCCTGACATCCAGATCCTCGGCAACCTCGCAGGCGGCAATATATCCGGATGCAAGCCAGGTCATGTTGTGCGGATGGATTGAGTTGGAAAGATAGAGGTCCTTGATAAAAGTTCTTGACGCGCCTCCGCGGACAATTCCGGGAAGGGGTCTGTCCGTAAATGCCTGCCCCGGGACCAGGCTTCCCCCCAGCCAGTTGCCCTTTAACGCCGACTGGTTGTTTCGGTAGATATCAAGAGGGGATATAACAAATTTTTCTATGATACTGTCTTTGAAACCGATGGTATACTTTTCAAACTCATCGATGAGCTTGTCCGCCAGATCGTACTTTATGGAATCCCATGATGGAAATCCGCCGAGGCGTTTCCCGTTATAATTGGTGATTGTCGGGGGTACATCCATCCATAAAGTACAGGTATGGCATCCATCAGGCGCCTGGCTCGGATCAGTGAGGGATGGAACAAGCCAGTTCGCCATGAGTTCATCATCAAAAATTCTTCCACTGGTGAGACTTGAACCAAACTGAGCCATCTTCCTTGAGTTTTCACCGCCAAAGTATCCGACGAAACATCGCTGAATACCCTCATCAAACTCTGCCGATTTGAACTGAGGTGCGGATTTGACAGCCAGGTTCACGCAGAAAACAACATTCTCTTCGTAGCAGAACTGGCTGATCTTTGAAGACATCTCCGTTCCGATAACCTCTTCTCCGACCAGGTCTTTAAAAGTCGGAATCAGCGACAGGTTGCTTACTACCTTCTTTGCCCGTATCTCCTGATTGGGGTATACCGCGTGCTCAGTGAGCTTAACGCCTTTTACCTGTCCGTTCTCTATAATGATCTTTTCAACCGGACAGCAGGACAGTATTTCGACGCCATAGTTCCTGGCGCATTTGATCAGTGCGTGGGGCAGGGCATGCGAGCCGCCCTTTGAGTTGTGTACCGGGAAAACAGCTCCTGCAGCCAGACCGAAACCAAGGGTTCCGATTACTCCGATTTGCCTGTGTATGGGAGAAAAGCCTCCTACCCATGAACCGGACAACAGCGCGGCCTTGATATGCTCCGAATCGAACACCAGATCACATGCCTGGAACCCGTTCATCTGCACCAGCTCATGTGACGATATATTGAGCCCCTTTGCTTTGACTATCGCCTTTATCACCTTCAGATCTGCAAAATCGTCCAACCCACTGCTTTTGGGAGCCTTATAAAAAAAATTATGCATAAAATCCAGCAATTGATCCCAGCCCCCGTCGTCTACCCCTTCGACCATCGCCTTTGTATATAATTCAGCATCACCAGGAGAAAGCTTTAACCAGTTGTCCAGGGTATCGAATATGGAAGCTCCGGAGAGAGCATTTTTACCATCCAGAAACGTGTTGCCCCAGATGTAATCGGTAATCGTTATTTCGTACCCGAATTTTTCCAACTCCAGATCCGACATGCAGGGACTAAGCCCGGTTACTTTTTCCGTTGCCTGAAGGTTGTGAAGGAACCCTGGAATCCCGGGCTCAATAGTGTCGCAGTGAGTGCCGCACTCTCCTCGCTCCTCAAGCACCAGCGTCTTCAGCCCGGCCTTGCCGAGATAGGCGGCGGTCGTTAATCCGTTTATGCCGCCTCCAATGATAATCACATCATAATCAAGCATCATTATGCCTCCTTTCGGTGAAAAATATTTTCTAACTGCCTTGCCTGGCTCTCTGGTTCTTCACCATGTGAAGATAAGATTTGCGTATTTTAGACACGAAATTACTATCCTTTGGTTTGAACTTTTTCTTATTAAAGAGAAAAATAACGTATTGATAGAGATTCTTGAGAACAAAGCGTATCATCGAGAATGTAAAAAGCGCTTTCATCACGCCCGCAATGTCTTCAGGCTGCAAGGTTATCACAAACTCCCAGGTTACCGGGCTCTGCATTTTACCGATAACAAGCATATTGCCGGAATCGGGATCCCGTACTGTTTTATAATGTCTGAAGTCCATATATACCTCGGTGTTTCCCAATCCTTTTGACCAAAGCAACATAGTCGTCTCCTTTTTATAATTTTATCTATCGGCTATATTTAAACACATCATCATCGCCAATAACGCAGTCTCAATTGCCTCACCAAGCCGGGTATCAAGAGGCATAGGCATTACCGTAAAATGGAGCCCATTCTATTAACCCTGTATTATCTGCGCCACCGGGGCGACATCCTTTTGTCGAATGTCGAATGTCGACAATATGTGATTAAGTATCGAAAACCACCCCGCCTGTCAACAAAAAAGACAAACCTCTGATGATACGGGGTTGCTCAAGATAACTATTTGAAAATTAATTAAAAACGATTTAAAAACGGCTATTTTTTGGTCTTAAACACCCCATTTTGGATATAAAAAAATCAGGTCTAAGGATTTTCTGATATACCTTTTTTCTTAAAAAGGTCCTTTTTGGGGACAAAAAGAGTTGTTTAAGACGACTTAAGGGGCTACTATAAAATTCTTTTGTTGTTATTATAGTTGGTTGTCGTGGTCCTCAAATACCTTGTGAATTTGATTCTAACGTCTGGAAAGTCGGCAGCAGCAGCTACATGAATGGATAATATATGCTACCCGAACAAATCCTTGAAAAATGTGAGCGCCTCGAAATAAAAAGAAAAAAGAAAATTAAGCCGGATTATGTGGAACTGGTGTTTTATGCCAGAGACACAGCTGAATGGGTGACGCTTTTAACTGGAATTTTCGGTAAGGCGGTGAAGCCCAAATGGCAAAAACCTACCGGCCGGGATCGCAAATGCACAAAAAAATTCGGCGGCAGGCGTCCCAATCAAACCCTTTTCATGAAAGATTTCAATAACTATACAGTCCTTGCCATGATATGGCCATGGAAAGACAAAACCCTTTCATCGCTCAAAATTCCTTTAATCCAGACCGTTCACTTTATTCATAATAATAAGCAATCTGCTTAAAAGGAGATTTTAAAATGTACAAAAAATGGCAAATCTTCAGTATTCTCGCCGTCGTTTCCTTTCTGTTCTGCGCTTCCTGTTCAACAACGAAAATGGGAATGGTTTGGGTGGATAAAAATTATCAAGGTGGAAAACTTAAAAAGATTTTTGTCATAGGCGTCTCCAAGAATCCGACAGCAAGGAGAGTGTTTGAGGATGAATTCGTCAATCAACTGAAATTACTGGGCACGGATGCAGTTCCGAGTTACAGCCAGATACCAACTGAAGAAATGATAGATAGACCCACGGTTGAATCAAAAATGAAAGAAGTGGGAGCAGATGGTGTTATAGTTACGACCCTGATTGATCAAAAAAAACAGAAAATACAGAGCTCGACTTATCATACCGGCAGAGGATGGCACGAACATTATAGATCTGCTTATAATTCGCAGCTTGTCCGCCATCAAACCACTTCCTATGAATACAAAGTTTTCAGCCTTGAAACCAATTTGTATGAAAACCGAAATCAGAAGATGCTCTGGTCTGCCCTGTCGGATACACAGATACCTTATTCCCAGCCGGATTCATTCAGTGAGGGCTCGGTTAACAAGGCGATAAAAGAATTAGTTAAAAATATTGTTAAACTACTGTCTGAAAGTCAGTTAATATAAACATCTCAAAAATATTCCTTGGGATTGGGATTAATGTAAAAAGGTCCTGTTTTTCGCACCCGTTATTTCATTTGTGGAGAAGTGGAGATAAGGAGAAGACAAGATTCAATAGGCGACCTGACCCTTTCTCAGCTTCTTTCCTCTAACGCTCCGATAATTTTTAAAAGCTTGACCCGTAGATCCAAAGAATACGTAATTTGCCTAAGTATTTTCTACTTAACTTTCCAGCATTGACTTGTTCGATAAATTATGCTCTTATCTCAACCATCTAAATACGCGCCTAAAAACTTGACAACTTATTTCATTTTGAGTCTCTCTGTCTATGAGAAGATTCAAGCAAATTCTCACTCGACAGAATAAATACAAGACAAAGCCAAATCCCGAGTGATCGGGAGACGGAAAGCCACGGGTTTCACACGAAATTCAAGCGGCGTTCATAATGGAATTCATACTGATTTTATTCAAAATTCAGACAAAATTCAAACTGAATTCAAACGAGCTTTAAAAAAAATTCATAGGGGTTTCAAAAGAAACAGCCGGGTTGCCGTATATGACATTGATAGAGTCATATTAACGCAATCCGGCTTTTTTGGTTTTGGAGCAATTCATCATGAAAAGGAGTCCGCAGAAAATGCCGATGCGCAGCCTCCACGGAGGCTGCTACACCTCTGTGGAGGCTAATTCTTTTCATACAATTGATAATGTCAGCTTACCAACGTAATCACAAAAGGGAGGAGGTATGAAATGCTTTTCATTAATATGTATACCTGGGACATAGAGAAAAGAGATGAAATTATTAAAAGACGCGTAGACAATGGAAGGATGACTGCTGAAGGAGTAAAGGTGCTCGGAGAGTGGACTGCGGTTGGCAAAAATATGGGTTTCATGCTGTTCGAGGCAGAAGATCCTAAACTTATCAGTCAAAGCAACTTAGCCTGGAGCGACATTATAAAGATAGAAAATCTGCTCGTGCTTGACACGGAAAAAGACTTGATAGACCTTCTTAAGGGGTAAGTTTAGAAAAGCTTTACAATAGATCAAGGGCAGGGTCAATCGGCCCTGCCTTTACGGAATATTAAAAGACAACTCCGATGTTTTCATAACACTCTTTAATCTTGCCGAAATCTATTTCCTCCATCCTGCCTGACGCTGTTATTTCACAAAGAGCCGGGTCTTCACCGGGCTGATTGAAGACCGGCACCGGCGTCTTTGCGATTATGTCATCAATACGGACCTGGTTTTCCTTATTTATCGTAAAACAGTGTGTTCAACCAGGATGCTGAATTAAAATGAATATATAAAAGCCTCGGGATAGAACCATAGGGATAATGGTCAGATCTCCATTTGATTTTTCAAATCACACATTTTAACTTTCTAAATACGAGATAGTTTCTTTATCTTTCAACAAGTCAATGATGCAGTTTTTTAATACCATCTCCATGGCCCAGGTGGTCATATATCCATTTGGGTAGGATTGGGTTTGTTCATATTTTTTAATTACGCCGGCACCGGTTTCAACTTTCAGTGTAATCCTTGACTCGAAGGACCACCAACCGTGCTCACAAACAGCTTCTTCTATCGACAGTTTTAAGCTTTTCTCCTCTTTATCATCAACACTGATATTATTTCTCACTAATGCGTCCTTTAATAATAAAACGTTTTAATTCAAGACACAAACGGAAGTGGATGTCAAGATATCCGGCCCGCCCAAACGTATTTTACGTCATTCATAATGGAAAAAAATCTTTATTTTTTTATACAATATGATATAGAGTCCATCCCGGCAATAACTGTTTTCAGGAACATGAGACGAACAATAGACTTGCAAAACAAAATCAAAAGGAAGATTCATTATGAAAAAACGAAGCATTGTCCTATCTATAATCCTTGTTGTACTGATGACATCAATCGTATTGGCCGGGGAAAAAGCCCACTGGGGGTATTCAGGGCATGAAGGGCCTGAGCATTGGGGAGAGCTGGATCCAAAATACGCGCCCTGTTCAGAGGGCAGAAACCAGTCTCCGGTGAATCTGACAGGGATGATAGAAAGTGAGTTGCCTCCCATTGCCATCAACTACCAGTCCGGTGGGAATGAGATCCTGAACAATGGCCACAACGTTGGGGTGAATTATAAACCGGGCAGCACGATCACGGTTGAAGGAAACGAGTTTGAATTGAAGCAGTTCCACTTTCATGCACCGGGTGAGAATACGATAGAAGGGCGTTCCTATCCAATGGAGGCCCATTTTGTGCACACTGACAAGGAAGGCCGTCTTGCCGTAATTTCGGTCATGTTCAAAACCGGAGAGAAGAATGCGGAGCTTGAGAAAGCATGGGCACATATGCCTGAGAAGGCCGGTGAAAAAAATGCGCTGCCGAAGAGTGTAGATGGCGATAATCTTCTGCCGAAGGACCGCGATTACTATCGTTTTAGCGGCTCTCTGACAACCCCGCCATGTTCAGAAGGTGTCTTGTGGCTGGTGATGAAAAATTTCGATACCGCATCTAAAGAACAAATCGATAAATTTGCTCACACAATGCACCATCCAAACAACCGCCCGGTACAGCCTTTAAATTCCCGGGCAATTTTGAAGTAAACGACTGTGAAGTAAACGACTGACAGATCATGTGAGCGGTTTTTGGGTTGCGCAGTCTGAAAGGACTTCTTATAAAAAACGTTGATCTTTAGTGAGGATGATAAAAAAAACGGCTATGTCTCTTTCGACGCTTGAAGCGGCGTAAAGAATTCCCTTCATCCATATCGCCACTCGATTGCTGCCGTTTTACGAATTAGCTTGACAAAGACCTCTGCAGTCTATACTATCCACCCCAAAATAGTGTTCCTGGTTGTCAAACAAAAAGTCTACGTAAGCCCCGGAATAATTCCGGGGCTTTTTTTATTGGAACACAGAAAGAAGGTATATATTGAACTTTGAAGTATTTAATTTTCATCCCACTGTCGCGGCAGGCGTTTTAGAAGCAGGTTACATAACTCCGACTCCGATTCAGGCTAAGGCAATCCCGCCGATCCTGAAGCGCTGCGATGTGATGGGGCTGGCCCAAACCGGAACCGGCAAAACAGCTGCTTTCGTCCTGCCGATCCTGAATCGATTGATGGGAGACACAAAAGGCGGCATTCGTGCTCTGATCATGGCCCCCACCCGTGAATTGGCTGAACAGATTCATCAGGCCGTCGAAATCCTGGGGCGAAAGACCCGCCTTAAAAGCGTCACTATCTACGGTGGAGTGAACATTAATCCCCAGATTAAGAAACTGAAGCATGCCGATATTGTTGTTGCCTGCCCCGGCAGACTTTTGGACCATATCGGCCGCCATACCATTAACCTCTCCCAACTGAAAGTTCTGGTATTAGACGAGGCTGACCAGATGTTCGACATGGGTTTTCTACCTGATATAAGAAGAATTTTGGCCCATCTTCCGCAAAAGCGGCAGGCCCTGCTTTTCTCGGCTACCATGCCAACCGAAATACGGCGTCTGTCCGGAGAGATCCTGCGAAATCCAACCACCGTTAAGATCGGAGAGACAGCACCGGCAGATACTGTCAGCCATGCGCTCTATCCGGTCGCCCAGCATTTGAAAACGGGGCTTTTGTTAAATCTGCTGGGAACCACTTCTGCCGGATCGGTTCTGGTTTTTACTCGAACCAAACACCGCGCCAGGAATTTGGGGAAAAAGCTGTCTGTTGCCGGCTACAGATCGGCTTCGCTCCAGGGAAACCTTTCTCAGGGAAAACGCCAGGCGGCGATGGATGGCTTTCGAGACGGCACTTTTCAAATTCTGGTGGCCACCGATATCGCCGCGCGCGGCATTGACGTCACTAAGGTTTCACATGTCATCAACTACGATATCCCTTCAACTCCGGAAGCATACATTCATCGCATCGGAAGGACCGGGCGGGCTGATCGCAGCGGCGAAGCGTTCACCTTTGTTACCGAGGAGGATAAAGATATGGTTCGAGCCATCAATCGAATTCTTGATTCTAATATTGAGAAACGGACCTTGCCAACCTTTGACTACAAGGCCCAGGCATCCAATCGCGGCGAAAGCCCACAGCGGAAACGGAAACCCCGGCACACGTTTCCCGGGGTGAATAAGCACCGAAACAGAAAGGTGTCACGCGTGAGCAATCGTATTCAGGCTTAAAGCGGCTGTACGGAGAGAAAGAGACCGGGTAAAACATTAACCCAATGATGTGATTTCAAAGTGAGCACTACTTCCGGCAGTTATTTAGTGCAGGAGGCGGTGCAGAGACTTTTTTTGCATTTGGATTGAGGTGAAATTTTTGCATTCATTTCACCCCCAATCCCTCAATTCCTCAATTCCCCTACATATTATAAAGGAAATGCCTCCAGAACATTTTTTATGAATTCATCCGTATCCCAGGCTTCCCGATCGGATGTGGCCCCGAACCGTACAAGTACAATTTTTCTGGAGGGGATAACGATTACTTTTTGTTCCTGAAAGCCCAGGGCCGCATAAGCATCTCCGGGAGCCCGCGGCCATCTGCGGTCTGCCGGGTCTCCTTCAGTACCGGCATTCAGCCAGAAATGCGCACCGTATTCTCCCTTTGCTGCCCCGGGTGTGGGCGTAGTTGTATACCCTACCCATCCTTCCGGCAGAATTCGCTCTCCCTGCCAGAGGCCATCCTGAAGGAATAAAAGGCCGAAACGGGCCCAGTCCCTCGCTGTTGCAAACGTATAAGATGAGCCCACAAAAGTACCTGATGAATCCGGTTCCATTACGGCACTGTACATTCCTATTTTGTCGAACAGTTTGTCATACAAGAAGCTGTAATAATATTCGTACTCCTTTTCAGCTGTCTGCCGGACTATTCGTGCAACGATATTGGCAGTTCCGCTGGAGTAATACCATTTTTCATCCGGCTCGGTTTCCAATGGCTTGCCTGCAGCGTAAGCTGCAAAATCATAGCTGCCGTACAACATATATGTAGCATCATAAAGAGGGGCATATACTTCCTCAAACTCAAGGCCGCTGCTCATCCGAAGCAGTTGATCAATGGTTATCCTTTCCCTCTGATCATCATCTTTCTGCCATTCCGCAACTGGAGCCGGCTGCATGACATCGAGCTTTCCCTCTTTTACCAGAATACCCACCAGTGAATTCGTAACGCTCTTGCTGATTGACCAGCCCAGCAGCGGCATCTCTTTATTGAAGCCCGGTGCATATCGCTCTGCTATCAACTTATCATTGTGGACGATAACAACTGCCCTGGTTTTTCGGGAATTGTCAGGATTGGGCTCGGAAAAGGCTGCATCAATTGCTTTCTCAAGCTTTTCCATATCTATCCCCATGCTTTGGCCGTTAACCGGCCCCTTACTTCCCATTGGCCACGGCAGGTCCCCCCGATGTTTTGGCCTTCCTTTTTCAAATCCCGGTTCAACCAGTTTCTGACTCCGCATCTCTTCCTCTGTTGTGTCAATAACCAGGGAACAGCCGCAGCCCTCACGATAAATTGCCGTCATCTCGAACAGCCCGAACGAACCAGCGGTGACCGATTTATTCCTGCTGTTAATTTTATACTTAACCATTTTGGCCAGCGGATTTACCGGAGAGATATCTTCTGCAAAAACTGTTTCAGGATTTCTGTTGGAAATAAATGTACTCGAACACAGATATTTGGCAACAAAGCCGTTTCCAATAGGCGCGGCTTTACAGAAAAACCAGCCCAATCCAATCCCGGCAATCCCGGCAATCCCAACAATAATTAAAATACCGCCGTCAAAGAGAAGGTTCCTTTTAAGCAAGCGCTTCATTGATTCCTCCGTTGCTCATTGTTCAAAATTATCTATTTATATTGCATATATTACATCTCTACCGCTGTTGCAAGATACGCATAGAGAATAATGTTTTAAGAATATACGAAGCCGGGCAATGATAAATATGACGGCTTCGTAAAAAGTCCAATTTCTTTGTTGCGCTTCATCTTGTATAATTGCGGAATAGGCTAACTATGCACGCCTTCGGCTACCGCTGCACTGTCGTGCACGGTATTATACAAGACTCGCGCGCCTCGAACTTGAACTTTTTACTTTGCCGTCTGTTTTGCGACTTTTTACGAGTTTGTCAAATATAATACAGTCTAAAATCAGACGTGCTGTTTGAGAGTTAATCTCTGTGATCTTATAATTTCTAAAAAAAGTGTATCCTTTTACATCTTCCTGCCGTCTGAAAGTGTAAAAGGGGGTGATCGATATTTTTGCTTAATAAAGTATATTTTTTAAAAACCATCAAAACTTTTGAACAAGTGATAGAATCAATATTTTACATTACAACCAAAATCATAGGAGGTTTTAAATGGAAGCTGTAAAGGAAACAATCAATATTGAAGAGAAAAATACCCGAGGTGAGGTTCCGGAAATTGTCGATTTCAAGGTAACGATGCTGATAGCTGCCGGTGCTGCGATGGCAGCAAACTGTGAACCATGCCTTAACAGAATTGTCCCCGATCTCATAGAAGCAGGGGTTGCGGAAACTGATATCCGAAAAGCAGTGGAAATCGGTCAGTTTGTAAAGGATAAACCGGCTGATATTATGAAAGAGGCGGCCGACGCATTAGCAGGAACCAACCTGCTTGAAAAGCCCATTTCCATGGAGTGCCCGGCTGACAAGATGAAACCAACGGCTTCAGAAGGATGCTCCTGTCAATAGAAACTGAGAGAAATTGATAACAAAAGCCTATCAAGATATCTCTGAGCAGGAAAAAGAAATATTAAACATTTTATTGGCAAAACTGAACAAAAGCATGTAAAATTTTTTGATCTAATAGTTTGGCATCAAACCAATAAGGAGGTAAAGAAAACCTTAAAATTAGGTGCAGGCCAATATATAAAGAAGCCGTATACATTAGAAAAGATAGGTATGGCCATTAAAGAGGAATTGAAGAAATAATGGCGGTATAAAATCAAGCCCCCACCCTCTCCCCGTGTAAGAACCAAAAATTGTCTTTTTGAACAACTCGCTCCTGTTTTTTTCAAGCACACCTTGACATACCACATTGTGGTATTACACTCAAAGGTATTTCACGGCGCTAATCGCTGACTTTTTCACTAAGTTAAAAGCTGCGCCCTATGAGCGTGGCTTCTTTACTTATCAATCAACGGAAGGAGGTGTATTATGAGAAAACGAATCACGATATTGATGATACTTTTATGCACGATCGGAATTGTGGGTATATCAGTTGCAGCACCGAATTGGGCTGTCAAAGCCGATTACACAGAGACCTGCAGCTGCAACCTGGCCTGCCCATGTGTTTTTGGTTCCCCATCAACACACGGCTACTGCAAAGGTAATAATTTGATTGAAATAAAAAAAGGTCACTATGGAGATGTACGCCTTGACGGGATATCGGTGGTAACAGCTTTCAGCCTTGGTAAATGGCTGAAGATCTATATAAGTGAAGACGCCACAGATGAACAGGCAGAAGCATTAATAAAGCTCCTGAAACTGGAACAGACTTTTGGATTCATATATTCCGGCAAATCTAAAATCTTGTCACAAGAAAAAACTCCCATCTCAATTGAAAAGACGCCTACAACGGTTAAATTCTCAGTACCAGACTCCATGGTCGAAATTGAAATGATGAAAGGGCGTGATGGGAAATCCATTAAAATTCAAAATCTTCCGGTTCCTTTCCTGAACGGCTATACTCAGTATAAATCGATCAAAATGAGCCACAAGAGCGAAGATAAAGAGTTTAAACATTCCGGCACGAACGGCCTTACCTCTAACATTGACGTTTCAAGTTAAAATAATACGGATTTCCTGTTTCGTGCGATGCCCCGACTCCCAAACCCCGCTGTGTTAGCAGCGGGTTAAAATTTTTTAACGCCAAAGGTTGAGAAGTTCGTAAAAAATCGCAAAACAGACGGCAGTTAAAAAGTGTCATCTCCGATATCACTTTTCATGCAGCCGTTTGTGTGACATACCGGCGTCCAGGCTCCTTTGCAGCCCTGAAAGTAACACAGGTCCTCGCCGCGGTGGAGCGGTCCTGTGAGACCATCCCAGTAAGCGGCTCCACTATATTTCATCCATTCGGGACTCTCTTCGGAAAGGGAAAGCTCAACGAGGTTGAGCCACGTCTTCATATGTTGATTTGAGTCTCCGGGGTTGCGAAAATCTTCAAAGTAACAGCACGTCCCCGATCCGCCATCATCATGATAACTGCCATGGCTGTTTTTCCCGACGTAGACGACAGGATGAGTATCATCATAAACATCATAGTTACCGGGTACTCTTGTATACTGGCCCGAGTGCTGAAAATACATGACACGGTCAAGCTGCCCGTCAATAATTTTGACAACGATGCGCTCCCAGTCGGCGTCGTGCTCTCCTAACGACGGAGAGCAGTAATCCTGCCAGCCATAGAAGAACCAATACATCAACACTTCAGTGCAGCTTTGTTCGACAGTGAAATATGTCGCCCAGTTGCCTTTCTCGATGATTCGCGGTCCGCTGCCCCATGCGCTCTCTGTCTGGTAGGCCCCGTCTCCATTGTCCCTGCGTACGGCAGCATGTGCCGCTATGTAAGCCGTTTGGTTACACAGCGAAATATCATCATAAAACGAATACGAAGTCTTACCGGCAATATCACCGGAATGGTAAGGAAAGTGCCCTACCTTTGGATTTCCTTTTTTGGTTTTTGGCATATCTTCGAGGGTTTCACCTATCCACAGGTGGGCTTCCGTCAATTCCCAGCCGTCCGTCAACGTGTATGTGATGCTTACCTGGTCACCAATGTCTTCAATACAGACTGTTCCCACGTCGATCGACTGGCCGGCGAGAAGGGTAACGCAGCTGTTTCCAACACTCCCTATCGTACTTGTAACAACAGTGCCCCCTTGACACTTGTCATACTGATAGTAGATCGGGATTTCACTATTCTGAATCGAACTATAGGAGGTGTTGCAGATGCGGCTGCCGTCACCGCTCTTTCTTGTCTCGTAGTATTCGCCTGCATCACCTGGAAAGCACTTGTTCGCCGCCCCCTGCACTTGATCGAATCTTAACAGCGGGGCGAATAGAGATGCAACTTCATGCCGGTACGAAACCTGGCTGAATATGGTGTCTCTGATATCGGAATCAGTATCTGACGATTTGGCGCTGCTGCCTTTATCGGAGTCAGTATCTGGTGACGAGGTGCCGCTGTCACAACTATAAAATATCAACGCAGCAGAAACTATCGCCAAAAATGATAAGATGAGCTTTTTCATAGAGTACCTCTAAAGCTCGCACATTTCAATTCGGGACAAGAAATCATTTTTTAGTTTTCACTAAAAGTAACTGTAACAAATTTAGGCCGTTGTGTCAATAATTGCGAGGAGTGAATCTCCTCCCGCAGATCAGGAGGCCTCATGCAGGGCGATTCCTTTTGGTATTATAGATAATTGTCCCTGGCGGCCCCAAGTGCAAACGAACGTCTCGTTCCCTTCAAATGTTGACATTATGATGTTATGATGTTATGGTGTCATATCTGTTTGACAGGAGGTGACACCATGACAACATTATCTAAAAGATCAACAATTTACTTAGACCCTGCGCTACATCAAGCATTGCGAATTAAAGCTCTTGAAACGTCCCGGTCAATGTCTGACATTATCAACGAGGCCGTTAAAGAAGCCCTGGCTGAGGATGCCGAGGACCTTTCAGCTTTTGAGGAAAGAGCCCATGAACCAGTGAGCAGCTATGAACAAATGGTCAAGAGGCTAAAGAAAGATGGCCGCATATAAAGTTTTCTTTAAGAAATCGGTTTGGAAGGATTTTGAATCTATTCCAAAAAGAGAATTAAAAAAAATTATTGAAAGAATTGAATCCTTATCAGAAAACCCGAGGCCTCCTGGTTCCCAAAAATTAAGCGGCCAGGAACGATATCGCCTGCGTCAAGGACGTTACCGCATTTTATATTCAATTCAAGATTATGAACTTACAGTTTGGGTAGTAAAAGTTGCACATCGTAAAGATGTATATCGCTAAATTTATAGTGCCGCCAGTTCCTTTTCATTTTTTTCAACCCAGCCCGCACGCACCCCTGTCAACGCTTCGCCAGCAATGTTACCACTGACGGCGCATGACTCGGGCCAATGTTGTTGGCTAAACATTCATTGCAGGACTTTTGCATTCCCACCACCTTGCCGGTTTTAATCGGCGCTTTATCAAGATTCAAGACTCTGTATAACTTAAAAACAGTTATCTGGTTGTCGTGGGCGACCCCAATAAAAACAATTACATTTTATGACGCAACAGATGGGTCTTCCTAAAAACAGAAGGTCCCTGAACGGTATTCCGGTCAGGGACTTTTTTTTTACAAGTTACCGGGATGATCTTTTTTAAAGCAAATAAAACGCTTAACTAAATCACGGTTACGTTTGCTGCTGCAGGCCCTTTTTCTCCTTCTTCTATATCAAACGAAACACGGTCCCCTTCATTGAGGGATTTAAAACCTGCTGCTTTGATGGCTGAATGATGCACAAATACATCTTTTCCTCCATCTTCCTGTTCGATAAATCCAAAACCTTTTGAGTCGTTAAACCATTTTACGATACCGTTAGCCATGTTACAATCTCCTGTAATAAAAAATGATAGCTTCTAACTTTGAGGGCAAACCACATTTGAATGCTGGGGGTACACACCTTAAGGAGGAAACCTTTACGCGCTATTCATATCAACGCAATTTGCAATACCGTATTAGGAATATAAATAGAAGTCAAGCACTTAATAAGTTTTTATTTTAATCGGCTTTTTTTTGCGTGAAGGTCCTTTGAATTCGGTGAATAGCTGTACTGAAAATACCCCGTTATGTGCCCCACCGGCAGTGGGTATTCAGCATCCCAAAAAGACTGAGAATCTATTTTTTATGTACGACCGTAAACTGCTCTCCAGGCTCTCCCGCTGTTTTTGGAAAGTCCTGGCCAAAAAGCCACCTTGTGCTATTTAAAAGAAGAGAATGGCATAACGATTTAAGAGTTCGTTACGAGTGGAAATAACGTGAAAGACATAAATAATAGCAGCAATGCCTTAGCTGCTGCTGATATGCCTTAACATTTATCTTCGCCATTGAATTGTTACATTACACTGATTTTTTTACTATATTGTTCCGTCTGGTTTAAAAGATCCTTTTAAGGGGCAGAAAGCGTATTTTGAGATAATTTTGATCAATAGATCAATACCGGCGTGATCACCTGTTTTACCCTGACTTTTGTGTTGCCGAAGTTTTTTTCGACAGGATCGTTGCTTCCTTGTCCCGCCGGTCATCCACTTTCAGATCGATGATAACGCGCTGCGCCCCCTCCGAAACATGCGCGGCATGCACCTTTTTAACCAGATCGAACAGGGCATCCAGATCCGGCACTTCAATTGAGGTACTCATCCCCCCTACTTCGTATTTATACCCCGACTGCTGAATAACAGCGACACCTTTTCGAACAAAGCGCCCCAGGCTCGTCCCGTCACCAACGGGATATACGGCTAATTGTGCAATCATCTCTTTTCCCTCCACAGGTTTTAAACGGGATTGTTAACGAAATGTAATAAAGCATAAAACCGCGTGAAACGCCATATCTATCCCGGCGTTCTACCTTTAAAAAGCGGTTCCGGTTCAAAAGCAGACCATTTTTTTTAACCGGACCCGGAAGCCCCGCGAAAAAAACAGGTTTAACTTTTTATTTTAACGCTTATATTGTATCTTAAAAGGCCCTTTTTGAGGGCAGAAAGATTCTTTTAAGGCGATTTCAAAGAGCTGTTTCAGGGCTCTTTCTTGTTATTACAGACAGTTAACCTGGTCCAGCACAATGCAGCAAAGGAGTTACGTTCAATGGTTGAAGAGTTTGCAAAAAAGTTATTTTTAGGGCAGGAGAAAGGATACAGAAGATTAAACTGCGCTCAGGCGATCGCGGAAGCATTCAGGGAAGAATACGGTTTTATTACAGAAAAAACAGTAAAAGCCTTTAAAAAAATGGGACACGGCAAAGCCCCGAATGGCGAATGCGGGATGCTGTATGCCGCAAAATATATTTTCGAAAACAACGATCAGCCGGAAAAAGCAAAGGCGTTTGAAAAACATTTTATTGAATTTGCAGGCACTGCAAAATGTGAGGAACTGATCAAGAAAAAGATACCTTTCTGCGCATACTGTATCAGTAAAACCGCTGAATTTATAAACAATGTCAAGTAAGCCGGCTTAAGGATCTCTTATATCTGTTTGTCCTGGTCCGATCCCGAATGGACGCTTGATACAATTCGATTAAAGGAATACTCAACAGCAGCGCTTGCCGGTTTTCCTCCGATTTCAAGTACCGGATTCGCCAGAAAATTGATCGGGCCTGAAACCGGGCCGGGTGAAACCACGAGGTCCCGCCCCCGGCTCAATTCTATCCGGTTGGCCGGATGATGCCCGAAGTAATAACTGGCAAGGTCTGTGTACTTGTCGGCTTCACTGATATCTACGGGCCACCATTTACCGTCCGCATAAAACTCGGCCCAGCAATGGTAGCCGTGTATTCCGCCCTCATTGCGTTCCGAAGGTATTGACGCGCCAATGGCAAAACGTGCCGGGATACGGACACTTCTTGCAAGGGCAATGAAGTACGAGTGAAAATCCGTACAGTTTCCTGACCTGATATCACACGCGTAAACAGCATCGCCTTTGCCCCATCCCTCGCCGTTTCTAATGTAGCGCATGCGGTCAATGACATGATCGTATAAGGCGCGAGCCCTTACAAGTTCACCTTCCCTGCCGTTAACAACTTCCTGTGCGATTTTTTTAAATTCATTGCCGAGGGGTACGAGACGATCCGGCTTCAAGTATCTTTCCAGGTCTTTTGTTTCTTCAGCATAAGCATCTTTTTCAAGTCTCTGCACATGAAAAAGCATCTCGACAACCTTGTTGCTGTCGCCCGGCGCAAGTTTCAGCAAAAGAACTTTATTCCCGTACTCTTTTTCATTTAAAACCTTACGCTGCCCCGGGGTGCTGATAGATATTATCCTGATACTCTGAAATGAATCGGAGGAAGGCAGAGGAAGCCACATAAGGGCTTCCTCTTTTATTTCCGGTAATGTTGCCTTGTATGAAAATTCAAACTCGTCACGTCCGTTCAAAACGCCAAAGAGATGGTGAGAAGCGTTTTCAACCGGAACGCGGTGCCAGGTCTTGTCTTTTTTCTGCTCCCATGCGTACAAGGGCTGACCATTAATCTTGTGGACGGTTGTTTCGGTTACGGTCATTGCGCCCGGATCACCGGAAAGAAAGAAGTCCACATCATACAGATCTCCCTCCACATCTGCCAAATCCACACATGCAAAGTGATTACGCTGTCCGAGGCTGGCAAGGTATTCGGTGTGAACCCGGACCAGCTTGAGCCGCAGTTTTTTGTCTTTAAAAGAAAGGTTAAAATAGCCTCCCCCTGAACGCACCTGTTCTTTTATATACAGCTCAATTCCATCCTGGATATCATCCGTGACCACTTTGGGAGCGTCTTTGGATCCGGATTTTCCACCGGCCTGACTTAAACCGCCACATACAAATACAACCAGCAGAATCACAAAACCGCGTATGATCCGTCTTTCTCCTGACCTGTCACTTTTAATTTCAGCCATGACATTTAATTTTATTTACCGGGTTTTTATTTTTCTGCTTTTGGATGCTCTTTCGCAGGCTTATCCGCTTTTTCACCTTCTCCCCCGGCATCTTTTTCTTCAGCATCATCTCCGGCTGGCTCGGCCTGAGCTTCCTCATCGGCAGATTTTTCAGCTTTCGGATGCTCTGCTTTGGCCTCATCTCCCTTGGCCTTTTCAGCCATGGCATCATCCCCCTTGGGATGTTCTCCAGCTTGAATTGCATTGCCTGTAAAGCCTAGTGCCAGAAACATGACAACAGAAACAAGTATTACTAACTTCTTCATGGTGACCTCCTTTGTTTTGCCGCAAATAAAATGAATTGAGAGAGGACTTCGAATGGAACTTTACCTTTTGAAATCAATATAAAAAAAACGATCCTTTTGCAAGGATTATATGCCACACAGAATCATGAGGCTTCACCTGGTCAGGTATTGTAAACAAGTTTATGCTGCCCCAAAAGCAGCACTTAAATTGAATAGGTGCTTTCTGCTAAACTTTTAAGCATTTACTTTTCCCCCAAATAATACTTATTTATTTTAAACGGTTATAAAAGCAAAAAATTGTCTGGAGTGTCTGGAGCTCGATCTGGTAATTCTTGAAGTACTTTGAAGGCTATCAGTATTTTCTTTCTCGATAAAAATAAATCTTACCTGAATTGAGCGGCTGCCGGGGTTGCCGCAGCTATAAGGAAGATTTCATTTTGCTTTTAATACACTATGTTTTTTAAAAGCTTAAACGGTCTTTTTTGAGAACAAAAAGAGCCGTTTAAGGAGGTTTAAGGGTTT
>JAQYVL010000242.1 GCA_030145525.1 Desulfobacterales bacterium | reverse complement strand
TGTTCTTCCCCTGTATCCGGTAAATTTGCACTCCGAACATCCCTCTCCCAAATAAAAATTTAAATGCTCCGGATACCTGTCAAATAAAAGTATCCACTCCTCTTTAAGCGGGGTATATTTTTTTCTGCATGACGGGCAGGTTTTTCTCACAAGCCTCTGCGCGAGAACCCCCATAAGGCTTGAAGCCATCTGGTTGTGTTCGATCCCGAGGTCAAGAAGCCTTGTCACTGCGCTTACAGCATCGTTCGTGTGAATAGTACTTAAAAGCAAATGTCCGGTCAGGGCAGCATCAAATCCGATGCTTGCGGTTTCTTGATCCCGCATCTCCCCAACCAGTATGATATCAGGATCAAAACGCAAGAATGATCTCAACAGCTTTGCGAATGTAAGGTTGATTTTCGGATTTATCTGAGTCTGCATTATATCAGGAAAACTGTATTCTATTGGGTCTTCAGCTGTAATAATCTTTATACCGGGATGATAAACATGTAATAAAGCGCCATACAAAGTTGAAGTTTTCCCGCTGCCGGTTGGCCCTGACACAAGCACCATACCCGCAGAGCTTTTCATTATATTTTTAAATGGCTCAAGAACATGCACAGAATGATTCAGATTTTCAAGGCCCACATCCGCTTTTCTTGAATCAAGGATTCGAAGCGTTATATTTTCACCAATAATAGCCGGACATGTGGCCACACGAAAATCGAGATCAAAATTTTGTTTTTTTTCACGGTCAAAATAATTAACTCTAAAAACGCCGTCCTGAGGCAGCCTTCTCTCCGCAATATCAAGGTTTGAAATAACCTTTATTCTGGAAACGATTGCACCAATCATATCGTTGATTCGTTCATCCAGCCATGTCAGCTTCAGGGTATGAAGAACTCCGTCTATTCTATATCTTATCTTGGGTTTTTTTCGATTCTGCTCTATATGAATATCACTGGCATTATTCAGGATACCATATTTGATGATAAAATTGACAACTTCTTCAGCCTCCATGGATGTCGTTCCATAAATAGTGCGTCTTTTATCTTCCCTCACATCACTTACATCTTCATCAAGATCTATGTCGATAAGACTTACTGTTTCAGCCTTCGTTTTATTATCGGCTTCAGAAATCGTAATGGACAGTGCAACCCCATAAAGATTTTTGAAAACCTCATTAAACTTATCTTCCGAGACAAATACGCATTTAATTTTAAGGTGTGTATAGACAGATCCAAGTTCATGAATAATTGGGAGCCTATCCGGAGAAGAAACAGCTATGGTGAGTTCGCCTCCCTTGATTTTTAACGGGACAACCAGATTTTTTTTTGCATAGCGGTAACCAATTATATTGGTTAATTTTTCAATCATATTGTCATAGATAACAAATCCTTCCAGTTTTCTGTAAGGAATATTATGCTGCTTTGACAAAACCTGGTACAGCTGGTTTGTCGTAATTACATTTTTTTCTACCAGAATTTTGCCAAGCGGATCTGTTCTGTGGGCTTGTTCTTGAAGAGCGACATTGAGTCTGGCCTCATCAATGTAATCCTGACTAAGGAGAATTTCACCAAACCTGAGCTGCTTGCTGTATTTATGAAGAATATAATTAAGGTCATTTATGGTAATAACACCCATATTGCAGAGTATTTCACCAATGCTTCTTTGAACATCCCGCCGGTTTCTAATGTCATTCAGATCCTTTTTGCTGATTATATTTAACTTGTAAGCAAGGTTATCAGCATCAATTTTACCGTACTCCGGATGTTCTTTGAGTTTTCCCAGCTGAGTTTTTGTAAACAGCTTTTTTTTTAACATATATTGCTCAACAGGCAGACCGGCAATCTCATTTTCAGCTTTCTGAATTTGAAGCGCCTTTTGTATATCTTCCTTTCCGACAAAACCTTCTTTACGCAATAATTCGCCGACCTTTAACGTTTTGATATAATTATCATTTTTGGCCATACTTTTATCCTATTGACTCCAATACAATACTTTTATCCACAATTTTCAAAACAGAATTGTGAATTTTTACAATATTTTCTCGAAGTTTTTGTCAAGTAACGAACTGAGTTTGTGATTAAATGCTTTTGAATCATCACCGGCCTTTGGCAACAAAGCAGTTTGCCGCTGGCGACTTAGAAGATAACTATTTGAAAAATCTAAAAATTCAAATACAATCATTTCATGCTCGGATCATCGTTTTTTGAGAGAGACCCGTTTTCATACCAAATTTTCAGCAAATAACTGTTCAGTGTATCTGTCAGATATTTTTCTTATTTCAAAAGGTTTTATTATTCAAGGATAATCTTGAGGTTTTATCAAATAAGGGTAACTTTTCAAAAAATTGATCCGGGCCGACATATGGATAAAACAAAACAGCGATCTTCAATGATATAATGCCCGGTTAGCATTTAAACTTCTTCGATCCGGATTAACTGAATCTAATGCGCATGAATTACAAACTCAGCGTCTTCAGCAGGTATCCAGCATCTTCTTGAATCGGTAAGTTCGATATGATACCAGTTGTTTTCCCGCTCCTCTATCAGAATAAATTCTGTTCCTGCATGCAGTGGTTCCGTAAAGCTTTGTTCATAGGCGGCGCTGTTTCCCTTCCGTGCGATGGCCTCAGAACTTAAGACAACACCCTGCCGATATTTCTGCTGATACATGAAATCAGCTAAAAGTGAACCTAAAAAAAGAATCGAAGCAATTGAAGCAAAAATAATAAACCAGGTTAGATATTGTCGGGATATGAATAATTTAAGAATGGCAGCCAACCATAAAAAAACAAAAAAAAGTGTAAAAACAAAAACCCGGGTTGCAGTTGAAAGGTCATAATGCCAAAAAAAGAGGGTTTTTAACACACGTTTTTTTTGAGGTTCTTCAAACCTGTCCATGCGCCTGGCCTTCGCGGACTTAAAGTTCTGAATAAGATTTGGGTCATTTGGAATCAATTGACTTGCGCGTTTATAATTTAGAATGGCTCGTCCGATATCACCCATTTTAAAGTATACATTCCCGATGTTGTAAAACAGCTTGCCGTTTTTAACACCCCCTTTCCGCACAATTGTTTCAAATCTCATTACTGTTTTTCGATAAAGATCGTTTGCCGAATCCGGATCGGTTGAAGAAAGTTCATTCGCCTTACGAAACAACTCCCTCGCCTGATTGTAAAGCTCCATGATCTCGGCATTGTCAGGTTCAAAAGCATACAGCGGCTGCGCATAAATGAAGGTGTATGCCAGAGTCAAAAGGCTTATGCAAAACATTAACTTTTTTTTATAAATCATTATTTTTAATACTTATTTAACAAAAAATGAACCGCCGAAAGCCGTTTGTCGACCCGGAACTTTCTAAAACCGTCATTGACCCTATAACTGTTCTTCCAGCCTCCTTACCAAATCAATCGCCTGATTTACCAGAGAGCTGGATCCGATATTATGAAAATTACCGGCATAGCTGTCTGCTTCACATTCTTCAAAAAGGTCCTTGAGCCGCTCACGCGTTTTGGAATCTACCCCTTTCTCATCAAGCCGGCCCTTTACATCATAGAAGGTGACAACACCTCCCGACATCCTTAATTTATCTCCCAGATATCTTCGCAAGCCTTCCAGAACAATCTGGCTATTCCTGCCCTCAGTGTCATCTTTAGGAATTTTTCTTAATATTTTATAAAAACGTTGATATGCCTCTCTTGCACGCAGCGCAAATGGATCTGCATCCCTTCTCCTCTTGTAAATTACGCCGGCAAACAGAATCAGATACAAAACCGGCGGAATCCCGATTATACATATCCACAAGGGCGACTTCAGCCATTGGGCAAGCCCGAGCCGTTTATTCTCCAGAACACTCATATCGTCATAATTATGGTCAATACCCGCACTCCATGTTTCAACCCGACTTCCGGATACAGCAAGCGGGGTGACAGCACCTTCTGCATCTTGAGCTGTAACAATACGTACAGCCTTTACTGATATCGGGATGGGCTCACTCTTTGCCACCCTGTATCTCCTATTTTTTGTATCAAAATAAGAAAATGTAATTGAAGGAATTTCCTTTATTCCGGGCCTTAATGCTCTTATTGTCTGTGTGAAAATCTTTGAATTATCTGCAATTTCCCCTACAGCCCGTTCTTTTGGAATTTTAAAACTATTTATCAGAGCCTCCTGATTATCGAGGGAAGGCAATTCAATATTTTCAAGATGTTCCGGGCCGCTGAGAGAAATTTTCAGGGTGACAGGATCTCCAACGCTTATCTCAGTTGGGGAAGCTTCGGTCTGAATTTTATATTCCCCGACATGGCCCGAAAAATTATCGGGCTTTCCCTTGAGCGGCAGGTCATAAATCTTTAGTGTAAGAGAGTTGGATGGTACTACAACTTTCCGGTAAATGCCTTTTCGTGCCTTCCCGAAAAAATCATCGGCAAAAAAGTCAGAAAAAAAACCGTTCCCAAAGGAATTTTTCCTGCGTC
>JAQYVL010000241.1 GCA_030145525.1 Desulfobacterales bacterium | reverse complement strand
TTTGATGAAATATAAATTGAAAATTTTGTTTGAAGGATCAATATCAGGGAGATGAGAATGAGACAATTTAAAAACACTATTTCTGGAATACTTCTGGCAGGACTTTTGATATCTGTAAATCCCTTAAGCGCCGGGACTCAGAAGACAGTCCTGTTCGACGAAGGTCACGGCCAGAAATTTCTGATAGATCAGAACGGCACTCTCGACCTCTCCGGACTCTCTGCCCTTTTTAAGAAAGAGGGCTTGCACGTAAAAGCAAGCAAAGGAAAAATTACGGATGAGGTCCTGGCTGGAGTAGATGCCCTGGTCATATCAGGAGCCTTCATGCCGGTTACTCCGCCTGAAATCGCGGCTATAATCCGTTTTGTTGAGAAAGGCGGCCGCCTGTGTATTATGCTCCATATCGGTATGCCAGTAGCGAATCTCCTGCATAAAATGAATGTATCGATATCCAATGGAGTGATTCATGAACAAAAAAATCAGATCCAAGACAACGAGCTGGATTACTATGTTACGGAATTGAAACCGCACGAACTGATGGGAAGTGTGAAGCGCTTCAGCATCTTTGGCGGCTGGGCTCTGCTGAATACTAAAGAAAATGCAGAAATCATAGCTCAAACAAGTGAGAAGGCATGGGTAGATTTGAACGGGGACAATCAACTCAATAAGGGAGATGCGGTACAGTCGTTCGGTCTTGTCATAGCAGGCAAGTGGGGAGCTGGTCATTTTGTTGTCTTCGGGGATGACGCCATATTCCAAAACAAGTTTCTCGTAGAGGAGAATGCGTTGATAGGTAAAAATCTGGCAAGATGGCTAAATAAGGGAGAAAGGAAGAATAGAAGAAAAGGCGAAGCGTTGAAAGTGTCCCATTAAAAGATAGTAAATAGTGCACCCTCCCCGCAGCAAGCCGCGGAGTATCCACCTAAAACAGTATCAATTGCTCGTGATAAAGCGTGTGGTATTTTGTGGACTTAGAAACAATCTGCCAGGGGACCAGTTATGAAAATCAAAAAGATTAGAATACTAATCAGTTTAGTATGGGTCATGTTGATCTCCATCTCCTTCTTGTGGAATTATACAAACGCAAAAAAGGAACAAGAAAGAATTGCATTTCAGTCAGCGAGAAGTTTCTTTAATCACATTGTAATAACCCGTCTCTGGAACGCTCGTCACGAAGGCGTGTATGTCCCTGTTACAAAAAAGTCGCTGCCAAACCCATACCTTGAGACACCGATGAGGGATATTAAAGTCAATGATAAGTTGACACTGACTAAAGTGAACCCTGCTTTTATGACCAGACAAATATCTGAAATTGCTATGGAGCAGGAAGCTTTAACCCAAACCGGGGTCCTGGTACAATTCCACATCACCAGCCTAAAGCCTATTCGCCCTCAAAACAAGCCAACGGCTATCGAAGAGAGGTTTCTAAAAGAATTTGAAAAAGGTGTAAAAGAAAAGGGTATATTTACTAAAAAGGGAGCAGAAAATTCATATTTTTATATGGCTCCTTTGCTAACCACAAAATCGTGTTTAAAATGTCATGCCAAGCAGGGTTACAAAGAAGGTGATATAAGGGGAGGCATTAGTGTAACATCATCTTTCGTTATGAAAATACCACTTCTTTCTCTATTATTGGGACATGTTGCAATAGGCCTTGTAGGCTTATTCGGTATTGTTCTGACCGTAGGAAGATTAAGCAGGGCCTACGAAACAATAAGAGAACAGGCTATATTTGATGCTTTAACAGGAGTTCCAAATCGTCGAAGTTTTTCAGAACGTTTATTAACAGAATATAAGCTTAGCCGAAGACACCAACAACCTCTATCAATCATAATGTGCGACGTAGATTATTTTAAAGCATATAATGATGCTTACGGTCACAGCAGCGGAGATCTATGCTTAAAAAAAGTTGCTCAAACAATAAAAGCATCTCTCAAAAGACCTGGTGATTCTTGTGCACGGTATGGAGGCGAAGAGTTTGCTGTTATATTGCCGAACACGCCTCTTGATGGTGCAATGCATATTGCGGAAAAAATACGGTCAAACATAGAAGAGTTGGGAATTCCACATAAAAGTTCATTATCCGAAAAAGTTGTAACCATAAGCCTCGGTGTAGCAACATCAGCAGGAACTGCTTTAAGCTCCCATGAGGAATTAGTCAAACACTCAGATACGGCATTGTATAAGGCAAAAGAACGGGGTCGAAATCAAGTCCAATCTTTCAGTCAGGCATGATTTTGTCCAGCCAGGTAAGTAGTAGTTAATAGAAATGGACCTTTTAAGAAAAAAGATAGTTATTTATATTACAATTGACTTGAATCAAGTATTCTAAGGACTTGCTGGAGTATCATAGCCACAATAGTTTAAAAATTATATAAAAAGTCGAAATCTGCATCAGACTGACAACAAATGTTGATGGGGGGACAAAACCTGAAAAAAGGAGTGATATTTGCCTGGATTTATATTTAAAAAAATTGATGCTATTGATTCACAAGTAATAAGACGGGTTGTGCAGTTATTTTTTCTTGGTATTGTTATTATAATCGGCATTAAATTTTATAATTTTACCGCACAGCTGGAAAATGGCAAAATACCTGATATAGAAAGGCCTCCTGGTGTTGAGGCTTTTTTGCCCATAAGTGCACTTGTAAGTCTTAAATACCTTTTTTTGACCGGGATAATAAACGAGATCCATCCCTCCGGACTTGTTTTTTTTCTTTTGGTCTGTTTCAGTACTCTGCTTTTGAAAAAAAGTTTTTGCAGCTGGATCTGCCCCTTCAGCCTTTTGTCTGAATATCTGTCTAAATTAAATTCTGCAATATTCGCAAAACCGTTAAAGATTCCCGTTTATCCGGATTACATCTTAAGGAGCATCAAATATTTTATAGCGGGTTTTTTTGTATGGTCCATTTTTCTTAAAATGCCGGGAGATGCAGTTGCTCAATTTATATACAGCCCGTATAATGTAATTTCAGATATTAAAATGCTTAAGTTTTTTACAACTATTTCAGTAACCGCACTTATTGTAACAGTTATTATTATACTGCTCTCCGTTGTCATTAAAAATTTTTGGTGCAGATACCTCTGTCCATACGGAGCGGTTCTCGGTTTTATAAGTTTTTTCAGTGCAGGTAAAATTAGGAGAAATTTAGATTCATGTACCGAATGTGGTAAATGTGACAGGGCATGCCCATCGCTTATTAATATAAGTGATAAAAAAGTTGTTAACTCCGATGAATGTACAGCCTGCCTTAAGTGTAGCAGTGTCTGCCCGGAGCAGAATACGCTTAAATTATCAATTATTTCAAAAGCTGTTATTGTTAAACCAATAGCAGTCAGTCTGATTCTTTTTGCCATTTTTGCCGGCGGAATAACATTAGCAAATGTTTCGGGACACTGGCATAATAAAATTACAAAAAAACAGTACCTTATGTATATGATGTCCCAGGGAATGATTGATAAGGAAATTGTCATTCCGGCAATGCGGGACAACAGAAGAATGGGAAGAATGATGGAGAGATGAATGCGGGGTCAGGTCAAGTCAAGCTGCCATATCGAAGCAGTTTGAAGAAGCAGTATAATGAATCATCAATACTCAAAAATCATCAACAAGTTTCATTCCGCTCTCCCCGTTATTAATGGGTGGATTGATCAGTTGATAGAAAGTAACAAAGAGAAATCGACTCCTGTTATCGATCTTAATTTCTCAAGAATTAATCAAATTTTTCCAAAAAAATTGCTTGAAAAAGCAAAAGTTGTAATTGTTCCAAATAAAATTCCGTTTCCGCCGCTTAGCCAAATGGGTCTTGCCGAGCTATCCGGTATAGAACAGATGCCGATAGCAGGTATAACATTTAAAGATACATTTTTCGTTAATCAAAATATTCTCACGCAAAGCCTCCACTTTCATGAATTGATACATGTGGTTCAGTGGGAAAGACTGGGCGCTGATAATTTTTTGCTGGCGTATGGAGTGGGCTTAATTCAATTTGGCTACGAGCAAAGCCCATTAGAAGAAATGGCATACAGCCTTCAAAAAGACTTTGCGAAAGGAACCGTTCCTGATGGAATAGTCGACATAATATACCAAAAAACCGATGCCATATGGAATCAGATTCGCCCATTGGTCAGTCAATAAAGGCTTCGGGGCGAACCAATCCCATCTGGCCTGCCGGCCCAAATTAAACGTTTGATTCTTATAGATTAAGATGTTAAAAAGAAGACTATTTAAAGCATAAAAGCGCCTTTTTAGAAGAAATAAAGCAGTTCTACGGGAAATAAATTTTGCAGGCAGTATCACGATAAACTCCTTACTACCATATTTTTTGTTTCAAAAAGAGCAGGCTAAGCAACGAAACCTGATATTTTCTATTATTTGGTCAGCTAAAAAATCAAAAGTTTTATCACTATAGCTGCTAACCATTCACAAGAGGAGGAAAAAATGCCGCTTACAATTTTATCTCCCGAGTTCGCTGATGGAGACACAATCCCGATTCAATATACGTGTGAAGGAGAAGACCTTTCACCGCCATTAAAATGGGAGGGTGTTCCGGAAGGTACTCAAAGTCTGGTTCTAATCGTAGATGATCCGGACGCGCCTGATCCTGAAGCCCCGATGATGACATGGGTTCACTGGGTTCTTTACAACCTTCCTCCGGACGCAAAAGGTTTATCTGAAAACATTGTATCAGACAGCCTTCCACCCGGAACAGAGGAAGGAGTAAATGACTGGAGCAGAACCGGCTACGGCGGCCCATGCCCTCCTGTTGGCCGGCACCGGTATTTCCACAAGTTATATGCCCTGGATACGGTTCTCAAGGGAATGCACAAGCCAAACAAGCCAAAGGTTGAAGCCGCGATGGAAGGTCATATCATCGCCGAAGCTGAGCTTGTTGGGACCTATAAGAAATCAAAATAGCTGATCGTTTTGAAAAACAAAGGGACAGTTCTTCATTACGATGATTACAGAAAACAGAGAAGACAGAGACAAATGAATAACTCACTAAAGGGAGCATTTTTATCAGGCCTGGTATTTCCGGGTTTAGGTCATGTCATTCTAAAAAAATATAAACGGGGCATTGCTTTAATCCTCACAGTCATAGTTAGTCTGTTCGCAATTGTAGTGAAAGCAGTGCAGCAAGCCCTTACCGTCCTCGAAAAAATAGATCTGAAAGATGGGAATATTAATTTCAGCACTGTTTCAAATGCCGCCAACAGTGCTGTCAGCACTTCGGATAGCTTCATATTCAATTTGGGGCTGATATTGATAATTCTTTGCTGGATAATTGGAATTGTTGACGCTTACAGAATTGGAAGGAAAAAGGATTTAGAGCTGTTGTCATAAATATGTTCCGATTGAACAGAATATATTTTTTTATCATGCAAAAAGGGCAGGGTAAAACACCCTGCCCTTTTTATATCCAATTCCGGGAAATATTACTTTTTACTCTTATCATGCGGTACGATTATTATCTTCTCCACAGTGCTGGAATCACCCAAAATACTTGACAACTATTTTACCCTGTGAAAAAATTTTTGATTCAAGATGAGATAAAATTCAATATAGGTGTTTGATAAATGCAGGTAATAATCAATAAGGATTAAAAAATGAGACCTGTTGAACAAGCTGAATTAATTAATCTTTTAAACAAGTGCTGGATGACCCATGACGGGATGTGGTTTTATTACTGCTTTCAGGAGTTCGGCATACAAAAGGCGAATAAGATCAACAAATCTGCAATTCAGTCGCTGGCCCCCATAGAAGTCGGCAGAATTAAAAAGTTCCTTGGCATTGGAAAAGAATCTATCAAGACTTTTGATGAGTTTACCCGTTTTTTTGATGGGGTGTCTGAATTATTCATACCCGATTTTATGAATGCAAGCATGAGTTTCCAGCGAAACAACGTAATGCACTGGGAATTTAAACCCAAAGAATGCTTTGCCTACAAAGGTATGAAAAGAATCGGGGCTCTCGATGAATATGAATGCGGAGTCATTTACAGAATCGAGTGCTGGATCAAGAGTCTGGGAATAACCTATGAGGTTACTCCCAGAGTAACAAAATGTTTGATGCAGGACAGTGAATTTTGCTCCGGCGATTTTACATTACATTTTGAGTAAAAGGCTTGGCAGGGGTTTGAAGCGACTTCGACACAGGTAAAATCTAAAGGTATATAATATGAACTTTCAGGAAAAAAAAGTTTTAGGCAGAACAGGCCTTACGATTGGGAGACTGGGCATATCATCCAGCTTCGGTGCACCGGCTGAAGCGTATGAAGAAGCATTTGAAAGAGGATGCAATTACTTTACCTGGGGCTCCTTTTTCAGAGGCCGATCATCTGAAATGAAAACAGCGATTAAAAATATTATCATGAAAAATCAGAGAGACAATCTTGTTGTCTCCGTTGTGAGCTATGCGCATAACGCCTACTTAACGGAAAAATTCTTTGTAAAAGGGTTGAAAGATCTGGGTATCGAATATTCGGATGTTCTACTTCTGGGCTACTTCTCAAAACAGCCGGGCCGAAGCATTCTTGAAGGTGCGCTGCGGTTGAAGAAAAAAGGGCTGGTTCGCTTTCTGGGAGTTACAAGCCACAACAGAAAACTGCTTCCGGAGCTTCACAGGGAAGGTATATTCGATATTTTTCATATCAGATATAATGCTGCAAATCGGGGAGCGGAGGTTGATGCGTTTCCAAACCTTACCGGTAATGGCAGGCCTGGAATCGTATCCTTTACGGCAACGCGCTGGAGACAGCTTTTAAAGCAGAAAAAGATGCCGAAAAATGAAAAGGCAATGAGTGCGGCGGATTGTTATCGATTTGTACTGTCAAATCCGTCTGTTGATGTCTGCATGGTCGGTGCCAACTCATTGCAGCAAATGCGGGACAATTTAACCGTTTTGGAATCAGGCCCTTTAACGGAAGAAGAACTTTCAAGGGTCCACAAAATCGGTGATTACGTTTATAAAAACAAACCCTATCTATAACTGATACTTTTGAAAAAAGACCAGGTTAGCACTATGCTTCGTGTCTGTGTCGCGATTCATCCCTCGTCAGTACCGCTGGCAAGGTATTTCTTGTGATTTGCACGTCTTGAACTTGAACAAAATTGAGCATTTTTCAAAAGTCTCACATTATGAAACTGTTTAAATTCTTTTCGATAACGGCAAAGTGCCAGATAAGTGTCAAGACAAGTGTCAAACCTTGATTATTAATTTTAAAAGGAGGTTATAGCATGGCAAACGAGATTCACCACCCGGAGCAACTGACAGTCCAAAAAATTCAGACTTTAAAACCGTCAGCGGTTATGGAACTGTTCACAACTATTTCAGCCCCGGATTTTGATGAAATGCACGGGGAATTCAAGGCAGATCTGGGCAATCATGGAAACTTTCTCAAAAACCTGATTGCCGAATTTTCCACGCAAACCTCTTTTTTTAACGGAGTATGGCTTTGCAAATGTTTTGAACCAATTACCGGCACCACGGGACACGGATATAACTCTTTTCGAAAATCAGGCCGGGTCATCCGAAAGTACCCCATGAAAACAAGTATTGCAAAATCCATATATGACGGCAAAGCTGTCTTCCAACTGGATTATACCGCCTACAAAACCCTTTTAGGAGGCATGAATATGGTGGATGAGATTCGGAAAGTCAGGGATAATCTGTATCTCGGCATCGGGAGTACGGGGCTGACAAGAAAACATCGGTTCTGGCCCATGTCTTTTACACTTTCAGGCCCTGCCGATCCATTTGTGGGAACGGATAAATCTTATTTGCCCTCGTAGCCGGATTGGACAGGGCCATAAAATACGGATGCCGATGCAAATGGAGACAGGAATACACATCTTTCCATTTGCAGAGCTTTAAACTGATTTTATGCCTTAATTCTGGCTTCCGACTTTTTCAGCAACGGTAGATACACCATCCGTTCATTGGGATACAGTTCGATATTGTTCTGTCTGCACTGAAACGCGCACTGTCCGCATCCAATGCAAATATCGCTGTTAAAGGTTGCCTTTTTGTCCTTTAACTTCATTGCTGTCGTGGGACAGTATTTCTCGCAGTTGCCGCATCCCTTGCAGTCTTCATCACTTTTGACCCGGGCAGTGTATGAACTTTTATACTTCAGCGGCACAGCACCCATGTTATACGGTTTTAAGATGCCGCAGCAGTCCCAGCAGCAGTTGCAGATGGCCAGCGCCTGAAGCCGGTAATCGTCCCGCTCATGAATAATAGAATGAACCGCCCCCTTTTCCCGGACTTCCTTGAGGATATCAAGCGCTTCCTCTTTGGAAACTTTCCGGCCGTATCCCCAGCTTGCCCAGGCATTTGCCATACTGCCGAACCCCATGCAGGATTCCTTCGGCATCTCATCTTTGCAGGATGAATCCAGAAGGCTGCTGCCGTGCCTGCAGACACAGGGGAAGATGGCAATGGCATCCTGATCTCCAAATTGTTCAACAAGCTCATTTACATAAAAGGTAGGGTAGACTTTTGAATCCGGAGAGGAAATCTCGGCATTTATTGGAATTGTCTTTCTTTTATTCTTATCTTTATTTACCGGGTTCATTATGGCGGCATCCTGGGTTGGCTTTATGAAAGGACGGAGAACAATATTCTGCACATTCCGCAGGGGAAAAAAATTAAATTTAACAAAAAATTCGAAAAACTCATTCCATTTTTCTGAGAATTCTTTTTCCTCCGGCTTACCCACCAGGTAATGCATCATGGC
>JAQYVL010000240.1 GCA_030145525.1 Desulfobacterales bacterium | reverse complement strand
CGCTCCGGAATAACCTCCGGGAAGGAAAAGCTTCGGGCATTCTTCTTTTATATCGACCATTACGCTTTAAACCTTGACCTCTGGAAGTGGCTTGATAAACGCGAAATTACTCATGTTGGAAGCATATTAAGCCGTTCTTTTAAGGAGGATTCCCCCTACTTAAAAGGAATGGAAGAAGTTGCTTACGTTATTGATACGGCCAACCTCAATACAATGATTGACAGTATTGCAATGATAAATTCAAGGATGCCAATGGTCAGATCAGTCCGTGGGCCTTATGACAGGCCCAATATGTGGCTTGAAGAATCGCTTGCTCTTGCAAAAATGTATAAGGCTGACTTTCTTGTGTATAACGGAACACCTGGCTGCAGGAATACATGGTCCAATGTGAAATTGATAGCACGTGACCTTGAAGAAGCAGGATATCCGACCCATATCATGTACGGCGATGCATTTGATGACAGGGTTGAATCCTGGGAAGCTACAGCTGCAAGGCTTGATGAATTTGTTACGGTAAGGGGGCTGCTATGAGTTTTGTTGCAGGATGCGATGTGGGCTCACTGACATCAAAAGCGGTAATAATGAATAATGGCCGAATCGTAAGTTCGGCGCTTATGCGTTCAAAAGCGAAACCTCAAATATCGGCAGAAGCTGTAATGGGAGATGCTTTAAAAAAAGCAGGGATATCCATGGATGATATCAATTTCTGTGTGGGAACCGGGTACGGAAGAAAAAATATTTCATTTGTTGATAAGACAATATCCGAAATCGCCTGTCATGGGAAAGGAGCGCGCTGGCTTGTTCCCACTGCAAAAACAATAATTGATATCGGTGGCCAGGACTGCAAGGCTGTGAGGCTTGATCAGAATGGCAGTGTCGTTAAATTCGTTGCAAATGACAAGTGCGCTTCCGGAACGGGCCGCTTTCTTGAGGTTATGGCCCGTCTTCTCCAGGTTACCATAGATGAACTGGGAAAACTTAGTAAAAAATCGAACTCCCCTATAACACTATCCTCAACCTGCACCGTATGGGCACAGGCTGACATCATTAAATATTTAAACTCCGGCCATAAGCTGGAAGATATCGGGGCTGGCGTGAACAGTGCCATGGCAAAACGAGCCGCTATTCTGGCAAACAGTGTTGGGGTGGAGCAAGATATTATCATGACAGGCGGGGTGGCCAAGAATGAGGGAGTAGTTCATGATCTTGAGAAGCTGTTAGGCAGAAAGATAAAAAGAACAAGAAAGGCCGATCCTCAGACAGCAGGAGCAATCGGTGCGGCCCTATTTGCAACTGAAAGCATAAACGGGAGGTCCTGAAATGATTGTAGCTGGATGTGACATTGGTTCCCTTTCGGCAAAAGCGGTAATCATGGACAACAATAAAATCATGGGAACCGGTATAATAAGGGCGGGAACGAATCCGTTTGAATCAGCCGATGAAGTCATGAAGATTGCACTCAATGATTCAGATCTTGGCATGGATGATATCAAAGTGATCGTGACCACGGGATACGGGAAGGAAATGGTCCCTTTTGCAAATGCCGCAGAGTCTGAAATTGTCTGTCATGCAAGAGGTGCCTTCTGGAACCAGCCGGGAGTCAGAACGGTAATCGATATTGGGGGACAGGATGCAAAAGCGATGCGCCTTGATGAAAATGGCAAGGTAATTCGATATCTTTACAATGACAAATGTGCTTCCGGCACAGGCCGTTTTCTGGAAGTTATGGCAGAGGCGCTGGAAGTAAAGCTTGAGGATATGGGTAAAATTTCAGCCCGTTCAAAAGAAAAAGTTGTTCTTTCGAATCAATGTGTGATTTTTGCGGAAACCGAAGTGGTATCTCTTGTAAATGAAGGAAAAGAGGTGCCTGATATTATAAAGGGCCTGCACAAGGCAATGGCAGGACGAATCGCAGCCATGGCTTTCAGTATAGGAGTCGAAGACGATATTGTAATGACCGGAGGGGGCGCTAAAAATTCCGGGCTTTTCAATGCGCTTTCCGACTCACTGAGAAAACCCCTCAAGGCTATGAATGGCATAGATCCGCAGATAAACGGCGCATTGGGTGCAGCCCTTGCCGCCACGGACATTGCCAAACAATCCCAATTCGACGGCCCAATTCGACGGCCCAATTCGACGGCCCAATTCGACGGCCCAATTCGACGGATAGATAAAGTATAAATATGCGCCTTTTTAACCCGATTATTGAAGAAATAAAAAAATTTATATCCGCCAGGATTAAAAATGGCAGCGTTCTGGAATATAAAGTTCTGAATGAAATATCATGGCCCCAGGCCGGACTCACCGATATCGTACTTAAATCCGAAACCGGGATTGAATTGGGAAACCCAAAAGATGAATCCGTCTCTTTTCTGGCGTGGACCGGTGACAAATCACTTGTTCGTGATGGCCTGATCTCTCTCGTCGGCCCTGATATCGGGGAGATGGAGCCCAGCCGCCTTCCGTTTGGGAAAATTGTTCTTATCAGCGGGAGCGGGTTTAATGAAGAAAACTGCTATGACAGATTCCGGGAAATGGATCTTTCCCGATATGATATAGCCCTAAAAGGGTACATGATGCGGGCGGTCTCCCAGTACATGAGGGAATGGAGCAGGGTGAGCTGCGAGGCGATTGAAAACGGTTTTTCTTTTTCCATCCTGGGAAGCGCCTTGTCACAGAAATTAAAAGAACTAAATTATGTCGATGCCGTGGAAATACTATTTGTCACGTCATCCGCTGAAGATGTCAGAGAATTAAAAAAGACGGGCGATCGCTTTCTTCAGTATATCAATGCCATGACAAAAATGGCCGAAGAGATGGATTTCCAATGTGAAAGCTGTGAATTTCAGGAAATTTGTGACGAAGCCGAAGAATTGCGTGACATGAGGCGATCACTTATTGAAAAAGGAAAATGACACGATATGAATCGGAAAATAAAATCGCCTGTAATCATTGCCGTTTGCGGTAAGGGTGGTGTCGGCAAAACAAGTATCAGTGCCCTTCTAACCAGGATGCTTACGGAAAAAAATTCAAATCGCGTGATTGCCATTGATGCAGATCCTGCAATCGGTCTCTCCTATCCTTTGGGTATCAAGGTGACAAAAACAGTAGATGATATCCGAAACGATCTTATTCGCAGAATAGAACGCGGTGAAAAAACAGACAAAAAGGAACTGCTGAAGCGGCTTGATTACGAAATTTTTGAGGCGCTTAAGGAAAGGAACAATCTTGCTTTTCTCGCAATTGGAAGACCGGAAACTGACGGATGCTATTGCCAGGTCAACAACCTTCTGCGGGATATTATACGAGAAATTGCCGGTAATTTCGATTTTGTGATTATAGACGGAGAAGCCGGTGTTGAGCAGATCAATCGAAGGGTAATGGAGATGGTAACACATCTTCTGCTCGTAACAGATGCCTCTGCAAAGGGACGAAATGTCGCGGCGACAATTGAAAGAGTAGCAAGGGAAAATTCAAGTTTTGAACATACCGGACTTTTTTTTAACAGGATGAGAGACAAAAACGAGGTAAAGAGCCTTCAGGCTCAAACAGACTTATCGGTGATCGGCTGGATGCTGGAAAATGATTTAATCAGGAACTTTGACAGAGAAGGGAAGTGTTTTTTCGATCTTCCGGATGACAACGCTATTGAATTTCCTCAAAAAAAAATTAAAGACTTTATACAAATTTAGTATTTAGGCAGCGCTTATGAATGAATTCCCTGATTTTTTTCCGGATCTTCTTGAGGATCCGCATAACAGCCTGATAGACAAGGCATTGGATAATGGTAAAGTTCCGATAGGATATACCTGCAGCTTTGTGCCGGAGGTGCTTCTCACTGTTGACAAGCTGCTCCCTGTGAGAGTTTTTGCGCCAGGCGTTTCCGGAACAGAAGTAGCGGATATCTATCTCTCGAATGTAATCTGCTCCTATACACGAAGCCTTCTCGAATTTGCAATGGATGGTCGATATGATTTCCTCAAGGGCTGGGTTTTTGCAGCGAGCTGTGATCACCTGAGACGGCTTTATGACAACCTGAATTACCTTCTGAAACCTGAATTTATTCACATTCTGGACGTGCCTCATCGTCTTGGGAAAATCCCGCTTTCCTGGTACACTGAAGAACTGAAAATGTTTACCAGGGCAATGACTTCACATTTTAATGTTGATTATGGCGAAGAAGCCTTATCCGATGCAATAAATCGGCATAATGAATTTGTCAGCCTGCTTGAATCTATCGGCGAATTCCGGAAAGAAAAATATCCTCCCATTTCAGGAAGCGAATTTCATACTTTAATGATCGCATCACAGGCCGCGCCCAGGAATCTTCTTATAGACAAAATTAATGAATTTAAACTTTCCCTGCCGGAAAGAGAAAAAAAATCCAATTACAGGGCAAGGCTTCTTATTGTTGGGGGTCAGCTTGATGATCCGAATTATATCAAAGTGATCGAATCCACCGGCGGACTGGTTGTAGCCGACCATCTTTGTACCGGTTCCATTCCTGGGCTTACGCCTATCGTAATAAAAGATGATCCGTTAACATCTATTGCGGATCATTATCTGAGCAGGACATCATGCCCCAGAATGATGGAAGAATTTAATGCCCGTGTCGAATCTATTTTAAAAAGCGCTTCAGAATACGACGTTGACGGTGTAGTCATTGAGTTTGTAAAATTCTGCGATACCTGGGGAATTGAAGCCGGAATGCTTGTATCCGCCATAAAGGATGCCGGTATTCCCGTAATAAGCCTTGAAAGAGAATACAGACTGACAGGAGAAGGGCAGCTTAAAACTCGAATTCAGGCATTTATTGAGAGTATGGGCAAATAGGCGGACTATGAAAGAAAAGATCAATTATTACATAATTTACTGCAAATACTGGATACTAACCTGGATCAAGATTATTCCCTTTATGATAAGGCACGGGCTTTTCGACACGATTCGTGATTTGAGACGCTATCCGTGGCTCCTTGTTATGCTTAAAGTGAACCGCCTCCTCGGTAAATTTGGAAAAGGAAGAACCCTGCGCTATCAGAAGGCTTCTTCTATTATTGTTTCAGGCATTGTATCCGGTGTCACAGAAATGCTTGGAAATTTTTTTTTTAATTCAGACCGGATGATTATCCATGAAGATATGGTGCCGCCTGAAATATTCAAGGCTATGGGGCTCGTACCTTTTATGGCGGAACTTAACGGGATAATGCTGCCTATGATCGAACCCCACGCGATGGAAGACTATATCGATATGTCTGAAAGCTCAGGAGTTCCGCCAGACATATGCAGCCTTCCCAAAGGCACTATGGGAATGTTCCTTAAAAAAGAGACTCCGCCCGCGCTAGCTATCGTAGCCTCTAATCTTCCATGCGATGCAGGGATGTGTTCTTACGCACTTATTGAAAAACAACTTAAGCTGCCGACATTTCGGCTGGATATTCCCTACCACTTTACAGATGAAAGGGCTCTGCACTATTTTACGGATGAATTGAAAAGGATGATTAACTGGCTGGAGGAGCAAACACCCGGAAGGATGGACTGGGATCGGCTGCGTGAAATCTGTGAGGAACGCAATCGCATGGTGGAATATGAGCTTGAACTCTGGGATCTTGTCCGAATACGGCCCGCACCACTTGCCGGGGAAGCTGTCTGGCTTACCCATCTGTGGTTTTTTAATCTATTTCCAGGAAGCAAAAAATCTACAAATATTCTTAAAAAGGTAGTGGAAATAGGAAAGCAGAATCTTTCTGAAGGGATCCCGGCTGTAAAAAATGAAAAATACAGGGCTCTTTTGTGGAATCCGCCGTTGATCCACTTCATAGATCTGTTCAATTGGGCGGAAAAGGCTTACGGGGTTTCACTCATTATGGACAGCATGTCATTTAACCGATTACCTTTCATTGATACAGCTTCTCCCGACACTATGCTTGAAGGACTCGGGAGAAACATAATGTACGGTCCGATGGCACGGCACACAAGGGGACCTGCAGAAAATTATCTGAACGATATTTTCTATATTCATAAACATTTTGATCTTGATATGTTATGGGTAGCCGGCCATATCGGCTGTAAAAATACCCAGGCATTGAACGGAATGCTGCGGGAAAAATGCAGGGAAGCCGGACTTCCGCTTCTTATAATTGATTACGATCTTTCAGACCCCAGAATCGTACCACGGGAAGGAATTATTGAGCAGATCAATCATTTTATGGAAAACATAATGAAGGCGGAAAGGCTTGATCTTTAGAAGCTTGGAATAAATAAAAAAATTAACGAAGAGGTATTTCGCGTGGCTTTAACAAAAAAATATTATGCCGGATGTGATGTAGGATCTACTACTGGAAAAGCTTTAATACTGGACGATAACAATATTGTTTCAACAGCAGTTATTAAAGCCGAAATTGATCCGGAGGTGAC
>JAQYVL010000239.1 GCA_030145525.1 Desulfobacterales bacterium | reverse complement strand
TCTTCCGATGTTCTCATCACATCTTCTTCTCCAACGAAAGACATTTCAAGATCGACCTGTGTGAATTCAGGCTGGCGGTCCGCCCGCAAATCCTCATCCCGGAAACAGCGAACGATCTGATAATAGCGGTCAAACCCAGATACCATCAAAAGCTGTTTAAAAAGCTGTGGAGACTGCGGCAGGGCATAAAACTGTCCCTGATTTACCCGGGACGGAACAAGATAGTCCCTTGCTCCCTCTGGTGTACTTCGGGTAAGAACCGGTGTTTCGATTTCCAGAAACCTGTTCCCGTTCAGATAGTTCCGAATAGATGCAGCAGCCCTGTGCCGCGTAATCAAATTCTTCTGAAGTTGCGGCCTTCTAAGATCAATATGCCGGTGCTTCAGCCTGATATCTTCTGAAACATCCACCATTTCCTCTATCATAAAAGGAGGGGTTTGCGCCTTGTTCAATATTTTCAGCTCTGTTACAAGAACTTCAATCTCTCCGGTTTTGAGGTTTGGATTAATCATGCCATCAGGCCTTTGCTCAACCCTTCCTCTTACTCCTAGAACATACTCACCACGGATCACATGTGCTTTTTCATGGACATCTTTATTTTCTACCGGATTAAAGACAACCTGGGTCAGCCCTTCCCGGTCTCTCAAGTCAACAAAAATGACGCCGCCATGATCACGCCGGCGCTGAACCCATCCCATCAAAACCACTTCGGTACCGATATGCGCGGTTCCCAGTTCATTACAATGATGGGTTTTCCTCATCTCTCCAAGAATATCTGACAATGGATTTACTCCTTTTTCGATTATGCAATTATTGACTAATAACGTTCCGAATATTCTCTACAATTCCATCGATAGAAACCGAATGCTGCTCTTTTGTTTCCATATTTCGAAGAATCACTTTTCCTTTTTTCAATTCATCCTCACCGACAATCAAAACATGAGCTGCATTCAGCCTGTTGGCCCGCTTCATCAGGCTCTTGAGGCTTCGGCCGGAAAGATCGATCTCTGACGGAATGCCGGCCATACTTAAATCTGTTGCCCATAAATAGGCTTTGTTTATGCAATCACTACCAAGAGCCGCCACAAAAATCTCCGGCTTTAGGCCATGGCTCTCTTCCTTTGCTGGCAGAATCTCAAGGAGCCGGTCAAAGCCTATGGCAAAGCCTATGGCAGGCTGGGAAGGCCCACCCAGCGCTTTTACCAATCCGTCATATCTTCCGCCCCCTGCAACGGCACTTTGCGCACCCAATTCTCCAGTCTGAATTTCAAAAGCAGTCCGCGTATAATAATCAAGCCCCCGTACCAGACGTTTGTCGACCTCAAACAGTATCCCCTGTTTTTCAAGCATGGATCTGACTGTCTCAAAATGGCCACTGCATTCAGAGCAGAGAGAATCAATGATGGATGGCGCTTCCGCTACAGCCTCACGGCATGACGGAACCTTGCAGTCTAAAGCCCTCATTGGATTGCTTCTACTCCGCCTGACGCAGTTTTCACAAAGCAATTCGTTTTTCAATGCCAAAAAATCTGATAGATTTTTTTTAAAATTCGGGCGGCAGCCGGGGCAGCCAAGTGAATTGATAAGCACATTGATTCCGGAAACGGAAAGTTTTGAAAAAAGGTTTACCAGCATAACAATAATCTGAGCATCTATAAGCGGTGATTCAATACCGAAAACCTCGGCATTGATCTGGTAAAACTGCCGGTACCTCCCCTTTTGGGGTCTTTCTCTCCGGAACATGGGGCCGATCGTATACATTTTTCGGACAGGATCTGTTGCATACATTTTATGCTGTATATATGACCGAACAACCGATGCGGTTGCCTCCGGACGCAGGGTAAGGAAATCACCATTCCGATCCTCGAAGGTATACATTTCTTTCTCAACAATATCAGTATCTTCACCGATACTGCGTTTGAACAGCTCTGTCCTTTCAAGAACCGGCGGACGAATCTCCCGGAATCCGAAATCCTCAAAAAGGGCCCGAACGGTTTTCTCAACATGCTGCCACCGGGAGGATTCCTCCGGAAGGATATCTTTAAAACCTCTTATTAATTGTATCATTTTCTTCCAAACTTAAAAAAGTTGTTCCAACTCAATTTGATGGCTTCGAAAAAAGTCCAATTTCTGTGTTGCACTTCATCCCTCGTTACTGCGGAGTAGGCTAACTAACTACACCTCATTCCTCGGGATTTGCGCACCTTGAACTTGAACTTTTTACTTTGCCATCGGTTTTGCGACTTGTTACAAGACTGTCAATTTATTTATTAAAACCATATCTTACATATCATAACAAACCAAAATTATAAACGAATGATATTATCCCACAGCCTGCCTTCAAGTCAACACCAATATTTTCCTTGACACACAGCGCAAATGTATATAAATTTATTTGTAATAATAATAAGTTATCCGCAAATTCCATCTTTTTCAAAACATGACGGAACAGGTAACTTTCCCAAAACGATACCGGGAATCTTACTGAATCCGGCACCATGATGTAATGTTAAAAAATCAGAATCCAGGCAGGTGAAATTATCCTGAAGGAGAATCTCGATGAAACCATCATTTGTTATCGTTGGATGCGGCAAGGTTGGAACGATCCTGGCAAAACAGATGAAATCTTCCGGGTATCAGTTGATCGGTCTTGCAAGCAAAAGCCTGGCATCTGCACAAAAAGCGGCAGAAGAAACCAAAACAAAGCTGTTCAGTGACATTCCATGGGAGGTTACAATCTCCGCGGACATTGTTTTCATCACCACACCTGATGGAATCATACAGGAAACAAGCCGAAAAATTACTGAAAACAAGGGATTTAAACAGAACGCAGTTGTCCTTCATTGCAGCGGTGCGCTGCCTTCAACAATTCTTGCTCCTGCAAAAACTTGCGGAGCTTCAATCGGTTCCATGCACCCCCTTCAGAGTTTTGCATCTTCCGAAAGCGGCACAAACCCGTTTAAAGGCATTATTGCTGCCATTGAAGGGGAGGAAAATGCAATCCATATCGCACGGCAGATTGCGGAAGATTTAGGTTCAATCAGCCTGACGATTAAAACAGATGCGAAAACACTATATCATGCCGCTGCCGTTGTCGCCTCAAACTATCTTGTTGCACTTCAGGATCTGGCATTCAAACTTTTACAGATTTCCGGCATTCCGGAAAAGAGCGCTTTCCAGGTTCTTGGTCCGCTGATCAAAGGCACGCTTTCCAACATAGAAAAAGTCGGCACTGTAAAAGCCCTGACCGGACCTATCGTAAGAGGAGACGCTGAAACGGTAAAAAAGCACGTGGATGAAATCGGATCTATGGCGCCGGATCTCCTTACTCTGTATCGGACACTGGGTCGCCATACAGTCAACATAGCGGAATCAGGCGGGAATCTTTCAAGAGAGAAAGTGCAGCTGTTACTTCAAATACTGGCTGAAAACGGTTGATGGAACATTCTTAAAAAAAGCGAAACGGTTTCCGGATCACATTACCATGTTTTATTTCTCATACATGATGGCACTTTTTTGGGTATTTGCCGAATTATTCATCATCATTTACATTAAAAAAGGCATCTCCTTTATTA
>JAQYVL010000238.1 GCA_030145525.1 Desulfobacterales bacterium | reverse complement strand
TTCTATATTCCAATAATTTTCTTCATGGGGATACCATCCCCCGGGCTGCCCTTGATGACAGCAAAGGCTTTTATGCCTTTGGACTTGTTGGTCACACCGGGCAGAAGGGACGTGTTTTTCATCTGGATTTCCATAAAAATTTCTTTTGGAACCATATTCTCCATCTCGGCAAACATATCCTTTGACAGTAAAAACAGATCTTCCAGCTCATCTATCTTGATGAGGCTTCGGACATGAAGAAATATTTCAGGGAGCTTGTTCAGATAATCTCTTACCCATTTTGTATTGGAAAATTTTTCCGCATAAATATCATGAATACCCATTAACGAACCTAAGGTTACAACTTTTTCCAGTACTTTCTTAAAGATTTCTCTCTTTTTCTCGAGCAGATCTTCTCTGCCAAACCCTTTGAGATCATCCCTGAACGCTCTTACTGCTTCCACCGCATCGATTGCAAGAATTATTTTATCCCCGCTCTCGTGATGGATGAAAAGAGGCAGCAGATGGGCTTTCATAATAAACGAACCATTATAATAAATTTTCAGAATCTGGTAGTTGCGGTCCAGTATCCAGGGGAAAACCGTCCAATAAATATTTTCAATGTCCTGGTCCGCCTGAAAGGGGGGCTTGTCGGCAGTACAGTCTCCGGTTTCTTTGCCGAGCATTAGATAGGTGATATCTCTTGCGGCAAATTCAAATTCTACACCCTGCCCCCGAACCACGGCCAGTTCATCGACTCCGGGGATATCAATATGAGAGGAGAGTGTAAAGAGAGTTTTCGCGATCTCATCAGCATAAATTGTTAATGTTTGATAATCCGCTTCGAAAAGGTCGCAGGCGATATTATTTTTTATTGTCTGCAGAAGGCGATAGGCCTGAATTCTGTTTATGCAATGATGAATTGACGCTTTCTTATTTGTTCCGGGAAGGTTTTTAAGCCTTTTCCGGAGGATTCTTTCGGCGGATTCGGCAAGGTTTTGGTCCGGAATTGAATTTAAGATATCTTTCCGGATCAGCCTGCCGGATAAAAGAAAGCTCCTCAGATCCGGATCAGAGATCGCGGACAGCTCCTTTCGGCATCGATAAATGGTTTCTTTTATTCGGTCAGGAGTGTTCAGGCTGCAAAATGGCTCAATATTGATTCCAAATTCATCTTTCCAATCGCGATGCCAGTTTCTGAAGAAATCAAATACGATTTTTTTTAAATTGACGTTCGAATCTTTCAGTTTTTCAGAAATCAGCTTGCCAAGGGCAAGATTCAATCCTTTTTTATTTTGCCGTCCTTTTTTTAACGGCATGAGCTTGTAGGCGCTCGGCAGCTTCCCGTAAATATCCCGTGCCTCATGCAGGGATATGAGAACAGGCCCTTTATCCTCGACGAATCCGATAATATTGGGGTTATATTCCTGTCGATCCGGTGGCGGCATAATTTTTTAAATGGCGCTGGCCCCTCCATCAACCAGAATGGTCTGGCCGGTCATAAAGTCTGCACCTTCCGAGCATAAAAAGAGTGTCGGATGAGCGATATCGATTGGATCCGGTATTCTTCCCAGGGGGACGGTTTTTACAATTTCATTATGGATATCCTCATTGGACCAGAAAAATTTGCTGAAATCAGTTTTGACCATACATGGCGCCACGGCATTCACCTGAATGTTGAATGCTGCAAGTTCCATCGCAAGGACTTTGGTCATCATTTCAATTCCGGCTTTGGCTATCCCGTAAATTCCCATTGCCGGAGCTGATCGTCTGGCCGCAATGGAGGAGATGCTGACAATTTTTCCTTTTTTCTTTTCACGCATGATTCTGCCGGCTTTTTGTGAGCAGAGAAACGTTCCGGTAAGGTTGGAATCAATAATTTTTTGCCAGAGAGAAGGTTCGGCATCCAGGACTGATGTTATGATATTCATGCCTACGTTGTTGATCAGTCCGTCAAGCTGTCCGAATTTGGATAGGGTCTGATTAAACAGGTTGTCAACATCTTCTGCTTTCCCGATGTGCGCCGGAACTGCAAGAAAACGATCGCTTCCCGCTTTCAGTTCCGATTCCGCGGCATCAAGACCCGGCTGTTTTCTGCCGCAAATTACGACTCTGGCATTCTGTTGAAGAAGCAGTCTGGCAATTTCAAGTCCGATTCCCCTGCTCCCGCCGGTTACGACAAATACTTTATCATCCAGTTTGTAAGAAAGGTCGCTCATATTTCTTCTCCTTACGTTTATTTAGACACCCTAATTGAGTGATGCCGCAATTATCGCCGCACCGATCGCACCGTTTACCTGCGCGTTTTCCGATACCAGTATGGAGGTATTGAATTTTCCTTCAAGCGCTTTTACAACACCGATATTTTTCGCAACCCCTCCGGTCATCATGATGGGGGCGGAAATTCCGATTCGTTTGCCCATGGCCATAACCCGTGCACCGATGGATGCGTGAATCCCGGCGATGATGTTCTCCCGTTTTTCTCCTTTTGAAATCAGAGAAATTACTTCTGATTCGGCAAAAACCGTACAGAGACTGCTTATGGAGGCGATATGGTCCGCTGAAAGGGATAACTCCCCGAACGCGTCGAGGTCGACCTCAAGCGCGCGCGCCATAACTTCAAGAAAACGGCCGGTACCGGCGGCACACTTGTCGTTCATGGCAAAATCTTTGACCTTGCCTCTTTCGTCTATCACGATAGCTTTGCTGTCCTGTCCTCCTATGTCTATAATGGAGCGGACTTCCGGATTTAAAAAGTTAGCGCCGGCTGCATGGCAAGTGATTTCTGTAACGGCTTTGTCTGCATAGGTTATGCTGTTTCTGCCATAACCTGTTGCAACGATTTTTTCAATTTGAGAAGCCTTCATGCCAAGCTCTGAGAGCACCATGTCAAAGACCTGCTTCCCGGCATTTTGCGCATTGTATCCGGTCAGAATGACACATGCTTTTAATATGCTGTTATCCTTCATCACCGCTGCTTTGGCGCTTATGGAGCCAACATCAACACCTGCTGTTATCATGTGAACCTCATTATTTGATGGCTTTGTAAAAAGTCCAATTTCTGTGTTGCGCTTCATCCTTCGTCACTGCGGAGTAGGCTAACTACACCTCATTCCTCAGGATTCGCGCGCCTTGAACTTGAACTTTTAACTTTGCCATCTGAATTTTGGCTTTTTACGCAGCCATTTATTTTAACATTTCAATAAACGCGTCAATTCTGGTTTCAACCTGGCTTTCGGAAAACATCCTTTCATCCACCATATCAGCCTCGATCATCAAGGTCGGAATGCCGACTTTTTTCTGAATCAGTTTTTGCATATCATACTGTCCCAGAGAATACGGTTTGCAGCTCCGGTTGGAATGAAACACCACGCCGTCCGCCTCATATTTTTCAACCATTTTGATGATGTTATCCGCCATGATATCGGTTCCGGAGTTCAAAAAGATGCGGGTATACATCTCTGCCATTGAACCCAGAAAATCGTTTTCGTCCAGGTATTTCATGGAACTGCACCATCCCGAGGTGTAAGTGTCCGCTACAAGGCAGGCGGAACGGTCGGTAAATTTGTTGGAAAGCCATCGCAGTCGGTACCATATGGGGAGATTGTCCCACACGAGCCGGTATTTTTCATGAGGCAGCATTCCAATCCCTTCCGCGATTCTCTCCTTCATCTCGGCAAGCAGAGATTCATAATAATCCACCGCGGTTTGGGTTCCTCTCAGGGTAACGATCATCGCCAGGTGAAAAAATGCGTCAAAACAGGTCATGGGCGCGGGCCGGTTCATGGTTGTATCCAGAATTTCCTGCCAGAGCGCCTGCCCGCGGATGGACAGAGCACCGACTTCATTCATCCGGTCATAATCAAACGGCTTGCCGCATATTTTTTCTAGAAAAGAAATGTATTCCTGTATCTGAGTCACGACATACCGCTTCATGTCGCTGTTGAATTCCGTATGGCAGATGGGTGTATCCAGGATAAACAGGGGAACATTATAGTAGCGCGCCTGGACTTCATACCATTTTAGTACCGTTCCGCATATGTTGTTGCAGCAGATCAGCATGTCCGGCTCGGGAAGACCGCCAATGGGTCCGCCGTTGACTGTTGAACTGGCAATATCAGCCCGGGCATAGGAGCAAAGGTCACTGGAATATCCCATTTCTTCGGATTTTTCACAAAGCTCCACTCCCATTTTGCTTGCGCCGATCATGGCGCCATAATTTTCCGGGTAGATGGGAATTACATCCATAACCTGGAGCGGTTCCACCGGGCCGCCGCTTGTAATCCAGGCGATCTTTTTGCCGGTCTGCTCCTTTGGCGTTTTTGCCTCGATGTAATAGGCCGTCATGATTTCTCTCATCTTTTTGTCGGATTTGATTTTTCGTTTTTCTTTATCCGGATCTTTTTTTGTGTCCGGTTTTACATCTGTTTTATTCTCTGGGGATGTCATGTCGTTCTCCTTCATATGATTGAATTTTCGGATAGGTTACAGCATTTCCATAAAGGCTTCACATCTGGTTTTGAGCTGCCCCTCGGAAGAACTCTTGTCTTCGATTTCAAAAAGCATGCTGGGGATTCCTTCTTTTTCAATCATCTCTTTCATATATGGATAGTCAAATGAGTGGGGGTCGCAAAATTTCAGAAAAACAAAGATCACGCCATCCGCATTGTTTTCCCTGATCTTTTCCACAAGATATTCTCCTCTGGAAAAAATTCCTGAATGTTTGGCCGGGCATGCGACCCGCTCCATATATTTTTCAGCAATATTTTTTTCAAGGTCGCCGTTTTCATCGATAAAGCCTTCAAAGTATCTGGACCCGGTGCAGAAGTCATCCCATACGATCGCGCCGCCGGAAGCTTCAATAACTTTGTAAACATCGGGCATGCTGCAAAGGCCTCCGCTTAAAACAACTCTTTTTTTCTTTGTTGCAGCTGTTGCTGTTTTGCTCTCAAGGGAAGCGGCTATGGGTTCGAGAGAATCCGCTAGCTGTTTTCGGTCCATAAGCATGGCAGCCCTGAAAATCGTATGGAGGTCACTGCTGTTGATGAGCTCCGGGTTTTGTTTTCTGACGGCATACAGCCTTGAGAGGTTTTTTCGGACTCGATTGGATGTTACGATGGCGTCTTTCAGCATATCATCCGTGATCTCTATGCCAAGGCCCTTTTCAAGATCTTTCCGGAACTTTCGGATCACCGAAACCATGTATTCTCCGGCGCTTTCCGTGTCCAGCTTGACCGGCATGACCAGGTCTGCATGAAAAGGGAATCCGGTGTTCATGCGCCAGATGTCAGACAGCCTCTGGATGGAATCACAGGTGTGGGGGAAAACCGTCCCGTCCAGAAAATCCAGTCGGCCGGCAAGGGCATCTTCAAGCGCTCCGCGCACAAGACTGCAGCTGTATGACTGAAGATAGGCATCTGCCTTTGAAATATCGGCTCCGGTACCCAGAATTCGGAAGGGGAGGGCGCCCGAAGCCGTTATCAGCTCTTCGGGTGTATAGGAACAAAAATTCCCGATCACCTTGCCGCCTGTTTCTGTTTTCCATTTTGCGGCGTATTCATCGGGTTTTGCATTGATTTCGTGAAAAAGACTGAGACTTTCCATTTGATAAGCTCCTTGGCACTGCTTTGGTTTTCTGTTGTTTGGCCTTTACTCTCCCGTGTATTGACCGGTTTTCTTCAGCTTTGCGGTTTCCATGACCGCCTCATACATGGTTACTTCCGGATAATCGATTAATTCCGGAATGCCATCATAAAATTTCAGCCAGGGTTTAATCGTGGGCACTTTTTATTATTGCCTTTGTTTTTAATCTGTTATGTCCTCAAGCCAAAAACAAACCAATTGGTTTGTTTTTCGCAGTAGAACAGAATTTCATTTTTTTGTCAATATTTTGTTTATTCTGTGATACAGACTGACGAACATCTTGGGAGATAATTATGAATTACTGCAGAATAAAGATGAAGACGGCCGCACAGTTACTTTTCAGCGTTGCTTTTTTGTTTGTTCTTACCTCTTTTTCCAGTGCCGGGGAAAGATCAGGGGAGGACATTTATAAATATTTGTCAAGTGTTGTCAATGGCAAGGGAGATTCGGCTGTTTTTCAGGAGCTGAATAAAGCAGCTGCGGAATTGTCATGGGAACATTCCGCCGGGATGTCGTTTGAAGGGTATGTGCGTCATTTAAAGAAAGAAAATATCGAGGGTTCATTTCTTTCCAAAAACATCTATCTGATCCGCAAGGTGCCGGACAAGGTATTTATAATCAAGCTGCCGGAAAATCTCTCACAGATTGAAAAAGATGCCGATTCATTCTATGCCGGCCTTGACAAAATGGTCGAAGACAAGATGCATTTCAAACTCAGGGTGATGCAGAAGGATGTGGACGGCAGCACTTACTCCTTTGCAGAATTTACGGAAAAACCGCAGAGCATACCTCTGGTCAGAGTTTTCAAGCTGTCCATCACATTGATGCTTTTTTTCATCATGTTTGGAATGGGGCTGACTCTGACGATCAAAGATTTTTCCCTTGTTTTTACAAAACCGCGCGGTATTTTAATCGGCGCTGTTCTTCAGTGGGTCTTTATGCCGTTTCTGGCAATGCTGCTGGGGCGTTCACTTGGGTTCTATGACCAGTACCCCTACATTTTTGTCGGTATGATCCTCATTTCAGCCAGTCCCGGCGGGGTGACATCCAACCTGATGACGCATTTTGCAAAGGGAGATCTCGCACTTTCCATCTCCCTGACTTCCTTCTCAACGGTTCTCTCCCTTGTTTTGACGCCAATGATTCTTGCTTTTTACTGCTCAAATGTTCCGGAGGTCACCGTTCCGGTCAGGTTGATTGTGGGAACCATTCTGGTTCTGGTGCTTATTCCGCTTTTTCTGGGAATGGTGGTTCGCGCGAAATGGGAAAGGTTTGCGGAAAAAACCCTTAAATTTTTTTCAGCCCTTGGCATTATTGCCCTGCTGTTTTTAATTGTAGCCGGTCTTTTGATGTGCGGAGAGTTCTTTTCCGACACAAAAAGATATGGCCTCACCTTTTATTTCATGATTTTTCTGCTCACCATGCTCGGTATGCTTGCCGGTATTGTTTTTCCGAAGGTTCTGGGCGTGAACAACTTCCAGACAAGGGCGATATCTTTGGAAACAGGGCTCAGAAACTCGGCGCTTGCCATGACCATTGCAATTCTCATTCAGGATTCCATGGGCGATTTTTACAGCTCGATATTGTTTACTTCAGGACTGTTCGGTCTTTTTATGTTTGGTGCAGGTGCGCTTTCCATTGTTTTGTACAAAATTGTGCTGCCGGTTACGGGCAATGGAACAGGCTCCAGGGATTCTTCTCCGGCAGGTGCTGAAACCGCCGAATAAAAAAGTATATTGTGGCTGTCACAAAAATTTTCCGATTCCTGCATTTTTTCAGCGATCAAGAGCCTCTTCGATCCTTTCCGGATCTTCTTTCAGGAATGTGCAGGGAATAGGAAAATTGACGCCTTTCAATTCCTGAACGCATATTACCTGTTTCAACAGTGATATTCATAGGCTCTCACAGTTATTTTAAAAGAGGCTTACTTTCTAGTTTTTTCTGAATTCTGCAATAGCAACAAGGCCTGATCTTAAGAGAAACCGTGCGGATGATTCGTGGACGGCCAATGGGGCCGCACCCAGAGCGTATTGTCCATTAATCTATAAGCTATTCAAAAACTTTTATGACTTCATAATTGCATGGCTCGTAGAAATTGTTAGACTTATGGAAACTTTCCCCTTCAGATATAAAAAAGTCATTTAACTCTTTATCAAAAATAACAAACAGGCGTTTGTATCGCCTTGATAGTGTTTTTGCCTGTTTAATTGCTTCTGTGCGAGTCATGACAATTAATTTCCTCCCAAGCCTGAAAAAGAGCCGAATCATCTTACTTTTTAATGCAAGCCGGCTATCCTGATCATTTGTGGCTTTCTGTTACGTTATTCAATAGTTTTTATTAATATACGCAGTATGTTAGCAATGTTTGATATGCAAGATTTGTGCCTCGCTATATAGAGCATCTGTTCGAAAGCCGCATACAAGATATGGTAAAATGGAATAGATATTGTGAAAAAAATTACATTCAAAATGAGTAATAAAATTCATCAAAAACCTTTCTTGTCCAGCCAAATCAGTATAGCTGTCTCATGTTTACGGATTTAAAAAACTATCAACAATTTTTAAATCAAAGATATTCAAGTAAAGAATGGCCATTGACAATATGTCAAATCTGACATATTATTTATGTATGAGCCCTCATGATAAACCGCTGGTGTGGATGCAAACAAAGAATCAGGCGTTACAATGCAGATGTCAGAGGAGGCAATTAATAAAATGGATAAAAAGAAAAAAAAAGCATTAGAATCCAAAGGCTATAAAACAGGTTCAGCAGAAGATTTTTTGGGACTTAGCAAGGGAGGATCAGAATTTATTGAACTCAAACTATCCCTCAGCCAGGCACTGGCTAAACAGCGAAAGCAAAAAAAAATAACTCAAATACAATTAGCTGAAATGATTAAATCAAGCCAGTCGCGAGTTGCTAAGATGGAAAAAGGCGATCCCTCCGTTTCCCTGGATCTCCTGGTTAAATCGCTGCTGGCTTTGGGAGCTACTCAAAAGAGTATCGCAGAGGCGATAGGTTAGGGAAGGTTATTAAACCTTGAGCGCTTTGTAGATCTCTTCTGACGGGATTTCCCCTTCCCGCAATATTTCCGGAGGTGTTGTTGTTACATCGATCACCGTTGAACCGGTGCCTCCTTTAAGAAGGCCTGCATCCAGTACAAGGCTTGTCCGGCGGATAATTTCAGCGGGGAGATCTGTAATTCCGGCACTTCCTCCCTGATCTGAAATATTGGCGCTGGTGCCTATAATGGGATTTTCAAGAGCATTAACAATCGCCGCGGCAACTTTGTGGGAAGGCATTCTTATGCCGATTTTCCCGGTTCCGGCCGTGAGGAACTCCGGCACTTCTTTTTTTGCTTCAAATACGAGTGTAATACGACCGGGCCAGAAACGATCCATGATCGTTTCAGCGGCACGCGGAATCGATTTCACAAGAGGGAGCAGGCAGTCTCTGTTTTTGATCAGCACGAGAAGGGGTTTTTTTGGGGATCGTCTTTTGATCTCAAAGACTCTCTTAACTGCCGAAGAACTGAATGCATCCGCTGCAAGACCATAAAGGCAAAAGGTTGGAAATGTAACAATATCGCCTTTGGATATGAAGTCCGCAGCCTTTTGTATCAGGTCGGGCCGCGGAGCATCAGGGTCTATTTTGATAATGTTATTGTATTTTTTCAAGCTTCTTTGCTTTTTGTTCAACCTTTTCGGCCATATCGGTTTTAAAGTCTTCCAGCTGCCTTGTGAGTTCCGGATTTGAAACCGCAAGTATTTGTACAGCCAGTATTCCGGCATTTCTTGCACCCGGCTTGTCGATAGCAACGGTTGCAACCGGTATGCCCGGCGGCATTTGTACGGTTGAAAGCAGTGAATCAAGACCCTGCAGGGGAGATGCATTTATTGGAACCCCGATAACCGGAATGGTTGTATGAGCAGCCAGACTTCCGGCAAGATGGGCTGCAAGCCCTGCCCCGGCAATGATGACTTTTATTCCGCGGCTGCGGGCGGTTTTTGCATATTCAGCGGCCCTTCCCGGGCTTCTATGGGCCGAGGCAACTGTTATTTCATAGGGTATGCCAAACGTTTTCAGTGCTGAAGCAGCCTCTTCCATAATATTGAGATCCGAGTCACTGCCCATCACAATGCCGACATCCGGTTTTCTTGCAAGCCGCCTTAGCGCTTTCCGGCCGATATCTTTTCGGGAATAAACATCTTTCCATTGTATTTTGGAAACTGCTTTGTATGACTTTTCGATCGCCTTTTCCACGGTATCACCAAGGGCTGTCACGCCTAAAACCCTGCCCCCTGCGGCAACGGTCTTATTGTTTTTCAATCCGGTTCCGGCGTGGAAAACAAAGGTGTCCCGCATCCGTTTTACCTGATCAAGCCCTGAAATGGGCATCCCTTTTTTATATGCCCCGGGATATCCTCCGGAAGCCATGACCACGCATACGGCAGCACGGTCATCTATCTCCAGGGTGCATTCGTGAAGCCTTTCTTCGGAGATGGCTTCTATAATAGGAATGATGTCACCTGTAAGGCGCATTAAAAGAGGCTGGGCCTCAGGATCTCCGAACCTGGCATTGAACTCAAGAACCTTAATCCGGCCGTTGTCAATCATAAGTCCGGCATAAAGAACCCCTTTATATGGACGTCCTTCGGCCTCCATGGCGCGAACGGTCGGTATCATGACCTCTTCCATTATTTTTTTTTGCATTTGACTGTCTACTATCGGGGCGGGTGAATATGCGCCCATTCCTCCTGTATTCGGCCCTTTGTCACCATCAAAAACAGCCTTATGGTCCTGGGAGGAAGGAAGCGGAAGTACGGTTTTCCCATCCGTGAAGGCAAGAAAAGAGGCCTCCTCTCCTTTCAGGCACTCCTCTACCACGACTTTTTTTCCGGATTCTCCGAAAGCGCCCTTTGTCATAATACGGTCCAGAGCATTTTTTGCTTCTTTTTCCGTAGCACAGACAAAAACACCTTTTCCTGCGGCCAGCCCGTCTGCTTTAACCACAATAGGTGCCCCTACAGAAGCAATGTATTTTTTTGCCTTTGCAAGGGATGTAAAGGTTTTGCCCTTAGAGGTTGGAATGCCGTATTTGTCCATGAGCTTTTTGGCAAAGGATTTGCTCGCTTCTATTTCAGCGGCTTTTCTGGACGCGCCGAAAGTTTTCAGGCCCTGTTTTTCAAAAATATCAACAATCCCTTCCGCAAGAGGGGCTTCGGGGCCGACAATTGTAAGATCAATTTTTTCTTTTTTTGCAAAGGACAGAAGGCCTTTTATATCATCCGCATCGATCGGGATACAGTCTGCCGTTTCCGCAATACCGGCATTGCCGGGCGCACAGAATATTTTTTTGACCTTCGGACTTTTGGCTATCTTCCAGACAAGTGCGTGTTCCCTTCCACCGCTGCCTACCACCAGAATTTTCATAAGAACCTCCAGAACGTATTTTTTTTCAGTTTTCGAATATAAGATCGAAGATCACGTTTTAAAATGTTATTTTGTCCTAAATTGAGCGATTGTCGAGGCTTGCCCGCCTTTGGCTGTGTTGCCGTAGCTACAAGGAAGATGACATTTCGCTATAGTGTTCTATGCGGTATGTCGTCTGACGCAGTAGATGCGGTAAGATCGGCAATCCCTACGGGTTTCAAATTTTAAGAATTCAAATGGATAGAATCCTCTGAAAATATTTCCAAATTCAATATTTTTAAAATTTGAAACGCTCACTTTAGGTTTGCGTTACCTGAACGTTCAAGGCACAATTCAATCAGCCGGTCCAGCAGCTGGTCAAATTGAATCCCTATTGTTTTTGCGGCAAGCGGCAAGAGGCTTGTGGAAGTCATTCCGGGAATCGTATTTGTTTCAAGAACAAAAATATCCTCTCCGCTCAGTATCATGTCTGTTCTGCTGTAATCGCTGCAGCAAAGAGCCCGATGCGCAATTTTCGCAAAGTTTTTTGCTTTTTCCGCCAGCGCTTCATCCATCCTGGCAGGGCAGATTTCCTTTGCAGCGCCTGGCGTATATTTTGCAATATAATTAAAAAATCCGTGGATTTCATCCGGGATGATCTCAACAATCGGAAGGGCTGTCAGATTCTCATTGCCGAGGACACTTCCGGTTATTTCAACACCTTTTATGTATTGTTCGAAAAGGATCTCATCATCACAGGCAAAAGCGGTTTTAATGGCAGGTGCAAGATCTTCTCCGGATTTTACAATACTCATTCCAATGCTGGACCCGCCTTGAACCGGCTTGACAACAAGCGGCAGGCCAATTGTCTCTAAAACGTCTTCCGGCAGAATATCGTCGCTTTTTTTCATTACCCGGTATTGCGGAACCGGAAGCCCGACCTGCTCATAAATCTGTTTGGAAACCGTCTTGTTCATGGCAAGGGCGCTTCCAAGCACCCCGGATCCCTGGTACGGCACACAAAGCAAGTCCAGAAATCCCTGAATTCTGCCGTCTTCACCATTCGGACCGTGAAGAATGATCAGGGCTATGTCAATATCATCTGCATCGGCAACCAGTCTGCTGAGATCAAATTTTGGATCGTATCTTGTGATCTGGTATTTGTTCTTGTTGAGAGCCTCAAACACCTGGTCTCCGCCTGCGAGAGAAACTTCGCGTTCTGAGGAAATACCACCGGAAAGAAGGGCTATGTTCAGTCTTTTCATAGGCTAAAAATTTGTTGTTTTGCCTTATTGTACTCATCAATTGTTATCAGGTTTTTATTAAGCATGCGGACAAGCTCGGTAAGTTCCCGGAGGTGAATCGTTTTCGGATTTTCCAGCAGACCGGCCTGACCTATAACCTGTGTATCGATTTCTTTATGGTTGTCCGGATTTTCAACTATTAATGATGCAAGCCCGCCCAGCAGGCTGACTTCAACTTTTTTCCCTTTAAAAAGAGGCAGGGAAAGCATTTCTCCAAGTGTCTTGCCTTCTTCTTTCATTCGCTTTTGCATCATGTATCCCAGAAAAACCATAGCTCCTGTTCCTCCAAGGAAAATCCAGAGCATATAGCTGACAACACCCCGGAAAAAAAGAACAAGAAAGCCTATTCCTGCAATCAAAAAGATATGAAGAATCAGAATAAAATAAGCGGTAAAAATGCTTTTTAGAACACCGTCATGATCATTTTTATTTTTCAGCTGCATGATAACATCAAGCCTTTATCATTTTCTTTAAATAATATTGAGGCATCTCATTCGCCATGGATGTGTTTCCGGCTGAATTCAGCTTTAAAATAAGATAGTTCAGTTTTTTAAGAGTTTTATATCGTTCTGCGGTGTCCTGCATGCCGGCCAGAAGATCCTCGGTCTGCCTGATCTGTTTCCGCAGCTCGATCTCAGGGGGAAGAAAATCTGCATTCTTTAAGATTTTATATGCCACCCGGAGATCCTCGGGGATATTGCTGTCTTCAAACTTCAGAGGCTTTCCAGCTCCCGGGAGGTTTTTAAAGGCGCCATCCCGCTGTCCTTTTTTAATCCGTTCTTCAACGATTTTATCAAATCCTGAAATCATGGCGCAGTCTTTTTTTGATTACGATATTATACTCATTCCATCAACGATGAAACCTGATAAAAATACCTTATTTATTTGAAAAATAAAATAAAAAAATGGATTTAAAAGATTCGCTGCAAAAAGTCAAGCCGCAATAACCACTTGCGGGTGAATGGCTGCTTTCCCGTCAGGGGGTTGAGGCCCGGGAGCCCCCCTCAAAAAACAGGGTGTGGCCGGATCCCGGGGTCAGGTTTTTTCGATAACACCCATTTTTTCGGCCTTTTTCCGATCTTTAAAAACAGCCATTGCCGTTGTCATTCGCCTGAATGAAAAGCGCTGATAGAATTCCTCTTTTCCGGGCGCGGCATATAAAATGACCTTATTGTGATCTGCCACATGCTGCAAAAGGTATCGGATCATCCGGCTTCCTAAATGCTGATTCTGATATTCCGGCAAAACCACGACATCACAAATTACAGCGCAATCATATCCGTCGGACAGTGCACGGGCAGCACCGATTATCTTATTCCGGTCGTACAAAAAACAGCAATAGCGGCTATTTTCGAAAACTTTTCTGAGCCTGTGAGGATCTCTTTTCCCGAGAGGCGCCTTTTCAAACAGATCCGCAAGTTTTTCCCAGCACACTGCTTTGAGGTCATATTGCATTTCGATTGTCATTACAGGCCGTCTCCTGAATCAACTTTCTGGAACTGGTTTCAAAACCTTAAACCGAATCGAAGGGAGATTTTGAAAATAGTTCTATTTCCATGCAAAGAGTGGCTGCTCAAAATGGGCGACACGTGTATCCCTTCCCAGAATGGCCACTTCCCGGAATTGATAGATCAAGGCAGCGGTTGGCGCTGCAATCCAGCTGTTTCCAACCGGCATAAGCAGAATTGGATTTTCGCTCCCCGGAACCTCCTGGAGTATGGGTGCATCTTTACGCATAAACTCCTTTATCGGAATCCGATGAATTGATTCAACCTCTTCGGGATTTGGCGTGAGATTCACATTACTACCGCCCCAGACCACAACCGGTGTAATGATAAAACCGGAACGGGTCTTAAAATCATCCAGGCGTCCTAAAATACTGTCGCGGTCCAGTTTAAGGCCGACTTCTTCTGCAAGCTCCCTGAGCGCTGCATCTTCAGGACTTTCATTTTTGTCCAGAGACCCTCCGGGAAAGGCCCATTGACCGGAGTGCTGCTTGAGCTTTGCGGTTCTTCGAGTGAGAATGAGCGCCGCATTATCGTTTCCATGCTCATGTCCGGACATGCCGTATACGTTGGAATCATGGGCGGCAGGCGCAATTGTAACGGCTACAGCGGCTTTTTTGCCCTCCTCTTTTTGATGCGTCCAACTGTCAAAGCCCTTCAAGTTCAGTTGGATATGCTGCAAAAGTTTTTCGTTGAGAGCCAGGCTGGTTATTTTTTTCATCGTCATCAGATGTTTTTCATGTTCGTATGGTAACTGACTCATACAGATCCCCTGCATTGCCCTTATATATTGATTGTAAGGCTGACAAAAACGGATGCGTTTGTCAAACAGTCACTGTGTCTCTGTGATTTCCAATTCCGCACCTGGCAACTGCCATTCCGGAATGAATTAAGGTAAAATTTTTTTAAATTGAATCCGGGTAAAAGGTTCAGCCGTATGGGGTTGATGAATGCAATCAGTTTAATTTGATGCCTGAAATTGAGATTGAGTTTGATCTCAGGAAAGAACGGATTTGAAATGTGCCGCCAAATCTATTTCTTGACAATGATTCGTGATATGTAATATGAAAAATGTTGCATGGAGAGGATCATGAAAAGCGATTAAACCCATGTCTTGGGGAAGATAGAAATCAATTTAACAATTTGAAATTATTTTTATTTGCAGTGCAGCTATAAGGCTGAAAAATTTTAAAATAGTCTTCTGCTTAATACGCTGCATCCCTAACGCTGTCCGTTGCCGGTTGAATTATTATGAGTCCTTCAAATATAGTGAATCGGCATGATGCTTTAGTTGCGGCAGTAAATCATTAATTATGAACTCACAAATAGAAAAGAAGATCTGAAGTTACCATATATTGCTTTTGTTTACATGTAAGGTTTTTGAGTAAGTTCATCGGGCCGGAGGATAGAAGGAATAAGGGTTGTACGGTATGCCTGCATAATCCATGTTTTTTCTGAACTGCATTTTAATCATTCTGCCACCCACTCGCCTGCCTGAGGAACTATTTTTATTTTTGTATGATTAAACAGGGTTTATTTTAAGAAACAAAGACTATAACACAAAAACGTTCAAACAGGAGGTGTACCGATGAAAATGAAAAAAAGCATGGTTGTTTTTACGCTGGCTGCTATGGCTATATTACTGGTGGTTGTTTCACTGAGCGGCTGTGGAGCAAAAAGAGAATCCGCTTATTTAGAGGTTGATACGACTAAAGCCGTGGACAAAGCAAAAGTCGATGAGCTGATAAAAAAGGCGGAAGCCTTTTATGAAAAGAGAGCGGAAGCCAGAAGCATGAAAGAGGCCATTAAGAATTATGAAAAAGCTTTGGAGTTGGATCCCGCAAACAGGGGCGTTTTGCAGAAACTCACTATCGCATGCTACTGGTATGCGGCAGGCCATCTGACGGACAAAGATGCCCAATGTGAATATTACAATAAAGGGGCTCAGTACGGTGAAAGGGGAATGGCCTTGAATTCTGCGTTTAAAGCACGCGTTACAGCAGGGGAAAAAGATTATGAATGCCTTGATGCTCTCGGAAAAGAGGATATTCCATCTGTTTACTGGGTTTTCGGAAATCTTGGCAGATGGTCCGGCCTGAAAGGCTTTACAACAATTTTGAAAAATAAAAATAAACTCAAGGCGATTGCCGACTGGGTAACCTATACGGATGAGAATTATTACTATGGTGCCGGTCATAGAGTACTGGGAACCTATTATGCCAAAGCGCCCAGTTTTGCAGGCGGTGACATGAACAAGTCAAAAATCCATTTTGAAAAAGCTCTTAAAATCTCAGACGACTACATTGGAACAAAAGTACTCATGGCTGAGTTTTATGCATATAAGAAGCAGGACAAAGAGCTTTTTGTACAGCTGCTTACCGATGCGGTTAACAAGGATGTTAATGCGATTCCCGGCCTCGAATTCGAAATGGGTGTAGACCAGAGAAAAGCAAAGGACCTTCTTGAAAAAGTGGATGACAAGTTTTGATAAAGTAAACTTAACATATCAAAACCAAGCCAGTGCGAAAGGAATATTTCATGTTGAAAAACAATAAAGAATTTTCGTTAAGGCCGGTTTTTAAAAGTATATTACGATTCGGCGTGTTGGGTATCGCAATATCTGTGCTTGCTTTCGGGCAGATTTTTCCCGATAAGGCGGCTGCGAAAGATAAGGCCGAATTTGTCATTAAGTACGCGACAATAGCACCGGACAGCACACCCTGGTCAAACCACATGATGAGGCTCAAAAAGCAAATCGAGGGGGACAGCAAGGGTAGAATCAAAATGAAGGTTTTTCTCGGCGGTGCTCTTGGCGGAGAAGTGGAAATGA
>JAQYVL010000237.1 GCA_030145525.1 Desulfobacterales bacterium | reverse complement strand
GGAAGGGCGCTTTCCGTTCCAACCGATGTTACTGATGAAAATGCCTGTAAAAATCTTATAGAGACAGCAGCAGCTGAATTCGGGCAGATCGATTACCTGGTTAACAATGCGGGAAGAACCATGTGGACGCAGTTCGAAGATATACAGGACACTTCAATTTTTGAACAACTTATAAAATTGAACTACCTTGGTTGTGTTTACTGTACCTATTACGCGCTTCCCTACCTGAAGAAAACCAAAGGGCTTATTGTCGGTGTATCCAGTGTGGCAGGGCTTACAGGAGTCCCCTCCAGAACCGCCTATTCTGCGAGCAAACATGCTTTATTCGGATTTTTTGATTCGTTGAGAATTGAATTGAAAGATTCAGGAGTGGCAGTCACAATGGTTGCTCCTGATTTTGTTCTTTCAGAAATGCATAAAAGGGCTTTTGCCGGTTCAGGCAGCGCCCTTGGTGAAAGCCCTCTTCAGGAATCTAAGATAATGACTGCCGAAAAATGCGCTTCCCTTATACTTGCGGCCATGGAAAAACGAGACCGGCTTTTAATTACATCGTTAAGGGGGAAATTGGGCCGATGGATGAAGCTGATTGCACCTTCAGTTGTTGACAAAATGGCGGCAAAGGCAATAAAAGATAAGCGCTGAGTTGTATAAACGGAGGGGATATGGAAAAAATGCAGTTGCGTCCGCACCACGTGTTTTGTGAGAGGTTCCTGAAGGTTGAACTTCCGGATCGCGGATCTGAATTCGAGCAGGTACAGCAGGAAATTAAAGATCTCATTGAAACCGATGAAGATACTCAGGTGAAAATAATCGAAGGTGTTGATGACCTCTGCAAGGTGTGTCCTGATCTTCAGGATGACCGTTGTCAGAACCTGTTTGGAAACGAAGATGCCGTCAGGAAATGGGATGGAATCATTATCAAGGGGTTAGACGTATCCTACGGAGAGATCATGACTTCAGGAGATTGGAGAAGGCTGATTGAACAAAAATCGCCGCTGGACTTCTGTCGAAACAGATGCCAGTGGAAATCAATTTGCACTGTCTTCAAGTCTGTCTGAATATAAGTTTGATACCGCTACTGCTGTTTTTCAGGAATCTGCTCCATGATGTATTCCGAAAGCGCCGTGATTGTCAGGCTGGGATTGACACCCAGGTTGGCCGGCACCACAGAGCCGTCAGCTACATAGAGATTTGGGTATCCAAAGATCTCTCCATTGAATCCCACAACCCCTTTATCCGAAGATTCTCCCATGCAGCACCCTCCAAGTATATGGGCAGTGGTTGATGCGTTCATGGTAGCTTCCGATATCAGGCTTAACGGGATACCATCCATTTTCTTTGCCAACCTTTCTGTCACTTCATTGGCAATTGGGATGTACGACGGGGCTCGTTTTAATTTCGGGGGAACTTTTGAATTCTGGCTTCGCCCGCCAAGACGCCACCAGCGGGGTTTATAGTCCAGTTCCAGATAATTTTCATCTGTCTGCATAACCAGTACTACGGAAATCGTGGACGCCTTGCCAAACGGCCACAACATTGTAATGAACCTTATTGGATGACGCAAAACATTTCCGATGAATCTGAATATGCGGGGTATCTTCCCGCCTCCGCCGGTCATGAGCGTCAGAAGGTTCAGCAGTACATCTGATCCTTTATTATATCTTACAATTTCGATGTGAGTAGTTTCATCAGCGTAGATACCGGAAGTAATGGCGATCTGGTCATTCCAGTTTATGCTTTTATCTCTTGATTTGACTCCGAGAAGGGCTTCCGAGTTGGTGCGGACATAGTTGCCGAGCTGTGCGGAGATATCCGGAAGCAGTTTATCCTGTTTGCATCTATTAAGCAGTTTGACATTGCCCAATACTCCGCCGCTGAATATCACACCGCCTGCCCGAAAGGTTTTTTTAGGGCTGAGGAGACCTGTTGATTTCCGCGTTAACACTTCATAGCCGTCTTTCCATGGCCTTACACCCGTTACTTCTGTTTCCGGAATGATATCTGCACCAAGACCTTCCGCAAGATGGAGGTAATTTTTGTCAAGTGTGTTTTTCGCGCCGACCGGGCATCCAATCATGCATGCGCCGCAGAATGTGCATCCGGTTCGATCCGGGCCTTTGCCCTCAAAGTAAGGGTCGGATACAGTCTCTTCGGGGGTTCCGAAGAAAATTCCAACATCGTTTTTATGAAAAGTGTCTTCTCCCCGAATTTCAATTCCCACTTCACGAAGGTATTTGTCTGCAATACCGATCTGGGGGCTTTGCGTAACGCCCAGCATTTTTTTAGCTTTTTTATAATGGGGCATCAGCCTGGTTTTCCAGTCTCCTGGGCCCCATTCAGATTTTTGAAAAACTTCATCAGGCGGAACAAGAAGTTGATTGGCGTATACCAGACTCCCTCCTCCCACGCCGCCGCCATGAAAAATAAGCGCATGTCTTAATTGTGTCAGCATCTGGTAACCGTAACACCCCAGGGCCGGCAGCCACAGGTTTTTTTTGATATTCCAGTTGGTTTTTGGAAAGTCCTCAGTATTCCACCTTTTGCCTTTTTCCAGAACACCGACCCGATAACCTTTTTCGGAAAGTCGAAGTGCTGACACGCTTCCTCCAAAACCTGAGCCGATCACAATATAATCGTAATCAAAATCTGTTTGATGATCCATCATCACCTCCTGATCTAAGAGTATGGGAAAGGCAGTATGTTCAAGTAAGAGTCCGGCTTTTGATAGATCTGAAAATATAAAAAAAAGTGTTTAATGTCAATAGAAGCAGGAACAACTGCCGGGAATTTATGATAGTTGTCTGTCACAGTTGAATTCAGGTGTGATGAGATGCGAAACGCTAACCATATGCATTCGATTTGCAGAGATCGCCGGCAGCTTTACCGCTTGGCCGGTTTTCTGAAAAGAATCCGAAACAATGAAATAATTTGAAATCGTAATCTTAAAATTGTATACAGGGATAAGAGAGACATCATATGGGCAGGATTGCCCGGTGTCGAATCCCACAGTTCGGCTACATGTGAAGCGATGTGGGCGACGGTTTTGTTATCGGAACAACCTGCTTGAAAAATACAGTTGCCTGCAAAAGGCTTAAAATTTTTAATCAGGTGTCACTGACATACGGAGATTGTAATGGAATACAAATATCTGACTATTACACGTGAAAAGCATATTGCCACGGTTACCTTTAATCGTCCGGAAAAATTAAATACGTTAAATTTCGATATGATGAATGAGATTATTCGGGCTGCCGATGAATTCCAAAAGGATGAACAGACCCGTGCTGTTATTTTCACAGGTGCCGGCAGGCATTTCAGCGGCGGAGCTGATTTGACAGACACCGAGCAGATAAAAGCGATGACAGAGAGCTCTCTTTTGATGAAAGGCCGTCATCTTAAGGTCGGACCGAAAATGATTCGCGCTGTTTATGAGATCAGTCAGATTACTATTGCGGCAGTGAACGGGGCTGCTCTCGGAGGTGGAGCATGTATTGCAGCTGCCTGTGATTTTCGAATAGGTGCTGAAAACTGCCGCATTGGTTATCCTGAAGTAAACCTCGGCATGAATTTAAGCTGGGGGGCACTGCCCATGTGTGTAAATCTTATCGGGCCGTCCCGGGCTAAACGCATGGTGATTCTTGCGCAACATGAAAACGCCCGAACTCTTTTGGACTGGGGTTTTCTGGATGAGGTCGTACCGGATGACCAGCTGCTTTCCCGGGCAGCAGAAATGGCTGAAACTTATGCGGCGCAACCGCCCATTGCGACCCAGATGGTTAAACAAAGTGTAAATGCCATTTCTTCATCATTACATCAGGCAATCATGCACATGGATACGGATCAGTATCTGCTTGCCACTTACAGTGAGGATTTTGCTGAAAGAATTAAGGCTTTTTTTAAAAAATAGAAGTCTTATTCCATGGAGAAGTGTTCAGGGTTGCCGGGACCGACATAAAAAGATATTGCGGTAAAGGGGGAGTCGATTATGAATGTTCTTTTTTCACTGGGAGTTGCAGATTTCAAGGAGACTCAAACCGGGATCAAGTCAATTATCAAGGTGCTGGGGCTGGTTGAAGGAGTGAAGACGATAAACCATGCTTCATTAAAACATTTTGCTGCAATCGCGAAGGGAGAAGGGAGTCAATATCCTGAAAAAGGAAAAAGGCGCATCTGGTTTAAATTGAACTATTTGAAGCATGTTTATGAATATTTAAAAAAGAGAGATAAATCCACAGCTGACCAAAAGGTAGAAGAAATCATAAAAGCATCGACTTTGCAGTTTATTGGTCAGATGATCCCGGCATCGTCTCTGTTTACAAAAGAGTTTATGCTGAATCATGTGTGGCAGCATCTGGTTGAAAATGATTACAACATTGAAGGCAGTGTCATGCCTCCTGATGGAGATTCCATATCGTTGAACGTACGAAGATGTTTTTATAATGAAATCGCAAGAGACGTGGGGTTAATGCCGGTTGCGGACCGGATGTGCAGCGGTGACTTTATTTTTTGGGAAACCTACCATCCGAATGTCAGGTTTTCACGGACCAAAACGTTAATTGACGGTGACGACCATTGTAACCATACTGTCACATGGGTTGATTAAAAACAGGAGAAAACGAAGGATGCTGCTTTCTGACACCGATAAAGGACCCTCTGTGACACAACGAATATCTGATCTGAAGAAAGCGGTACAGGAATATCAGCCGGGAATCTGCACTGAGCGGGCTCTGATCTGGACCGATTATTTTAAAAAATCTGAAAATAGAAAGAAGCCTGTTTGCATCCAGATCGCAGAAGCTTTTCGGGAAGTCCTTGCAAAGAAGACGGTAAAAATCTATCCGGGAGAACTTATTGTAGGCAACTTTACCTCAAAAAGAGTCGGCGGCGGGATACAGCCGGAACTTCTCGGAATGATGGTCATGGAGGATATTTTTAAATTTCCGAGGAGGAAAACAAATCCACTTCAGATATCCGGCCGTGAAACATGGCAGCTCCTGCGAATTGTTCCTTTCTGGATGTTTCGTTTTTTGGGAATCCGTGCCCACAAATCGCCTCTCAAAAAGATACAAAAAATACTCGGCCAGCTGAAATCTTATTTTTATGTGATGAATGAAATCGGTGGAGTTGCTCACACGATTCCGGATCATGAAAAACTGATCCGGATTGGAACGGAAGGAATTTTAGAAGAGGTATCGGAGTATCAGAGGCGATCAAAGAAGAACTCCGAAAAGTGGCATTTTTATGAGGCGATAAAAATCAGCGCCCATGCCTTTGCCATGTTTTGCGGGCGATACAGGCAGACTGCCGAGGAGATGGCGAGGGTTGAGCAGGATCCGAATGAAAAACAAAATCTCATGGAAATCGCTAGAGTTTTTAAAACAGCGCCTGTGAAAGGGGCAGCTACGTTCCGTGAGGCTATTCAGACAGCCTACCTGGCCCATACCGCAATTATGCTTGAAAGCCTGGATAATTCCATTGGATTAGGCAGAATGGATCAATATCTTTTCCCCTATTACGAACGAGATGTAAAAAAAGGATTGCTGAGCCGGGAGCAGGCAAAGGACCTGATCGCAGCTTTTACAATTAAAATGTGTGAACTGGTTCCCGTGTTTTCAGAAAGAATAATCAATTTTCACGGAGGTTTTTACAATGCCCAGGTCGTTGTCGTCGGCGGTGTGGACAGGCAAGGCAATGATGCGACAAATGAGCTCAGCTATATTTTCCTTGAGGTTATGAACGAACTCAGAATGAGAGAGCCCAATTATCATGCCCGGCTGCATTCCGGCTCACCCCGAAAATTTGAGGGCAAGATCGTGTCCAATCTCTGTTCGGGGTCCAATACGCCGGCGCTGTATAATGACGGCATTATCATCGAAACGATGGTTAAAAACGGTTATAGCCTGGAAGATGCACGAAACTACAGCACAGTCGGATGCGTTGAAGCGATTTCACCGGGAAAGAGTTTTGCCTCCACAAATTCGGCAATGGTTAATGTCCCGATTATTCTTGAGCTGTCGCTAAACCAGGGAAGACGGTTTGGTTCGATTATCCGTGACGGGTCAAAGACTTTTCCGGCGTCTAAGATGAAAACAATGGATGATGTAAAAAATGCTTTTGAATCTCAACTTGCTTTTCTGATCAAAAAGCTTATTGAAGATATGCAGGCACTTGAACTTGCGAATATGAAGTACCATCCTACTCCCTTCACAAGCATGCTCCATGATGGTTGTATCGAATCAGGCAAATGTACTACTCAAGGGGGGGCAATTTATAATTTTTCCGGCATACAGGCGGTTTCACCGATTGCAGCCGGAGATGGGCTTTATGCAATCGAAAAGGTGGTATTCACGGATCGCAGGATCTCCCTGCCGGATCTGGTTCGTTTATTAAAAAGAAATATCGATGATCCGGAATGGCTGGCCTGCCTGAAAGGGCTGAAGAAGTTCGGCAATGATGAGGAAGAAGTGGATATCTGGTCTCTCTATGTTGTTGATGCGTTCAGAAAGTCTTTGGACGGCTATCTCAATACAAGGGGGGGGAGATATATAATGGGGATATACTCTGATACAATTCATGAGTTTTTTGGACGTATTACAGGCGCACTTCCATATGGCAGAAAAAAGGGGGAGAGCTTTTCTTCCGGTATCGCGCCGGGAAACGGATTTGACATAAATGGTCCCACAGCGCTTCTTAATTCAGCCAATCGGTTTGATTTTACAGGTATCGCAAACGGAATAAACTTTAATCTCAAGTTCAGCCCTCATACGGTAAGCGGTGAAACAGGCCGGGCAGCATTAGCCGGTCTGCTCAAGACCTATTTTAAAAGAGGGGGTATGCAGGTACAGACCAATGTGCTCGATCCCGAAGAGCTGATCAGGGCGCGAAATAATCCTGAAACTTACCCGAACCTGCTTGTCAGGGTTTCCGGATACTCCGTGTATTTTAATGATCTGACCCCTGTTATGAAGGATGAAATTATTCGAAGAAGTACGCTATCCGCATAGATAGGAAAGCCCTGCAATCCCTACGGGTTTCAAATTTTAAGAATTCAAATGGATAGAATCCTCTGAAAATATTTCCAAATTCAATATTTTTAAAATTTGAAACGCTCACTTCAGGTTTTACGGATTACAGGACAGGGAATGGCCATTTGGTTTAAAAAAAGCTTGACTCGCTATATACTTTATATATATAGATTGTATATATTAATTCAGCCCGGCCTCGATTCGGCCAGATTGTCTAAAAAATTATAAAATACAGGATGTTATGGCGATAAAATATTCAATATTAGGCTTGCTGCATTATACGGACATGCATGGGTATCGAATCAAAGAGCATATTGAGCGCAATTTCGGCCATATGTGGTCAATCAATTTTGGTCAGATATATCCGAATCTGAAAAAAATGAAAGAGGAAGGCTTAATCTTAATGACGGAACTCGTTCAAAATGGTGAAAAGGGGCCGCCTCGAAAACTATATTCCATAACCGAAAAAGGAAGAGAGGAATTCATCAAATGGCTTGAGAGTTCATCTGAAAAAGCGATGATTCTCAGAGATCCCTTTCTGATGCGGTTTGTTTTCTATGGATTTGGAGATTACACACGTTCACTTGAAACGATCGATAAACAGATTTTAATTTATGAGGAACAGCTGGCAAAAAGGCGGGAAAATCTGAAAAAATGGCGTAAAAGCGGCATATATGTAGAACTGTTATCAGAGCTGGGAACGGATATGAATGAAATGATTCTGGAGTGGCTTAAAAGGGCTAAAACGAAAATAATAGAGCACTACAAAGAGGAAGCTAAATGAACTTCACCGGGATTTCCGTTGTAACCGGAGCCGGCGGCTTTATGGGCAGCCATGTCGTTGAATATCTTGCAGAAAAAGGCATTAAGGTAAGAGCGACCTCAAGACCCAGAAAAGACTTATCCTTTTTCGACAGGCTGGGTGTAGAGTATGTTGCTGCCGACCTGACCCGGCCTGAAACCCTGCCGCGGCTTTTCGAAGGTGATGTGGATCGTATTTTTCATCTTGGTGCGATCTGTAATTTTTCCACACCTTTTGAAAAACTCTATCCCACAAATGTAAAGGGTGTGGATCATCTGACAGATCTTGCCCTGAAAAATGGTGTAAAAAGATTTATCCATGTTACTTCCACAAGCGTGTACGGATATTATAAAGGAACGCCTTTCAGGGAAACGGACAAACCCGATCCCAGGGATGATTATGCACGAAGCAAAAAGGAGGGCGAAAATGTCGTTTTCAATAAGCTGGCAAAGGGACTTCCGGCGGTTATAGTCCGGCCCCCTACTGTCTACGGCCCAAGATGCAATGACGGTGCAGGAAAAGTATTTTCCCGCCCTTCGAAAATAAGTGCCGTTCCCGGAAGCGGAAGACAGCTTCTTGCAAATGTCAGAGCGGAGGATGTCGCCGCTGCACTGGAACATCTTTCCTTTCTGGATGATGCTGTGGGAGAGATATATAATATCGCAGACAATACAAATCCGACACTTGAGGAGGCATTGACACTTTCCGCGAACACTTACAATGCAGCAGTTCCAAAACTTCATCTGCCGCTTTCCATTGTAAAATTTTCAACGATTCTGGATGGATTTTTTTCACGACTGAAAGGAAAAATACCGGAGCTGGAATACGATGCGGTAAAGTATCTGTACTTTGACTATGTGGTTGATAATACAAAACTTAAAAATACCGGTTTTGCACTGCAATATCCGGATTTCAGGGAATCCATGGAGCAGCTGGGGAAGTGGTTTCAGCAAAATCAGTCATAAAAGGTTAATCATTAATGAAATATGGAGCCGGCACAGAAATGCATGGTGAACAGGAGGTCACATGAGTCAGATTGTTGTAATTACCGGCCTTGCCCAGGGAATGGGTAGAGAAATTGCCGAAATGTTAGCGCGTTCCGGAGATAAAATTGCAGGTTTTGATGTCGATCCGGATGGAATTGCCAGCCTGAAGGAAAATCTCGATCAGATTGGCTGCGATAATCTTCTGGATGTCATTGATATTACCGATAGAAAAAAAATTTTGGAATTCCGCGATCAGGTTATCGAAAAATTCGGGAAGGTGGATACGGTAGTATCAAATGTGGGGATCGGTTTTTTCGGCCCTTTCGAAGAGATCGATCTTGAGAAAGCCTTGAAGTGCTTTGAGATTAATGTGATCGGTGCCTCTGCAATATTTCAGGCATTTATTCCCTCCATGCGGGCGGCCGGCAGCGGCAAGCTGATTGCCATGTCTTCCCTGGTGGGCCGGATTCCATTCCCCTTTGAATCCATTTATACCGCTACCAAGTTTGCCATAGAAGGGCTTGTTGAATCGATCCAGTACGAAGTGGAGCCTTTTGGCATTCGGACAGCTCTGATCGAACCGGCGCAGGTTTCCACCGATTTTGCAGCAAAAATTCATGTGCTTCCCCCGGAAGGATCTCCATACCGTGAACGCGCAAAACGGTTTATCGACCGTGACAATGAGCTCATCAAAACGGCAACCACCCCTGTCGCTGCCTCAAAAAAAATCGTAAAAGTAATTCAGTCCAAAAAGCCGAAGCTTCACAATCAGGTTGATTTCATGAGTTCTTTTTTTCTATTTTTAACCTGGATATTGCCAAAAAAGATCAGGGATGCCATCCTGGTCAATCATATGGATATCAAGGTTTGATGCATTCGTAAAAAGCCGTCAAGGTTTGAAATAATTTTTATTTTGAATAATCTCAGACATAAGGAGCTGTTATGGAACCCGAACTTATAACTCCTGAACAGATTGCCGAAGACCGTGTCGGAAGATTGAGGCAAAGACTGATCAATGCGCCGCAGGAAGTTTGTGTTGAACGTGCCAGATATCTGACACAGGCCATGAAGGAAAACTGGGGCAAAGATCATCTGACACGGATGAGTCTCGCGTTCGAAAAAATTCTGCACAACATCAGCATAGCCATAAGAAAGGATGAAATTATCGTGGGCTGCCGTACCAGCAAACTGAAAGGCGCCCCGCTTTTCCCTGAAAACAAAGTTCGATGGCTTGCAATCGATGTGGAAAATTTTGACAAGCGAGTGGTTCAGCGGGCACTCGTGCGTGAAGATGAAAAGCAGGAGCTTTTAAATGATATTATTCCGTTCTGGGAGGGGAAAACCGTTGAAGACAGATATGAAGCACTCCTTCCGGACGAGATCGCAGAAGAGGTGGACAAGTATGTTTTTACCTTTATGCTGGAAATAACTTATGGGATCGGCCATTTTACTATGGACCACCCCAAAGTCCTTTCAATGGGGCTTTCCGGAATAATTGATGAGGCTCAAAAAAGGCTGGAACTTCTCTCTGAAAAAGAAAAAGAAGATGAAACCGGAAAGTTTTACGAATCGGTAATTCGGTCTCTCAAGGCGGCGATTCATTTGGCCCGAAGATATTCGGAGCTTGCCTCAAAGATGGCCGGGGAGACGAATGACCCGGCCAGAAAAAAGGAGCTGGAGGAGATCGCTCTGGTATGCAGCCGGGTTCCTGAAAAACCGGCTGAAACATTCCATGAAGCGGTGCAGAGTTTCTTTTTTATTCATCTGATCTCTCAGATCGAATCCGGCGGAAATTCGGTTTCGCTGGGACGAATCGATCAGATTCTGTATCCCTTTTATAAAAAGGATCTGGATAGCGGAAAAATTACGCCGGCCAAAGCAAGAGAACTCCTTTCACTCCTTTTCCTCAAAACCGGAGAATTATGGAATGTACTCGAAGAGGCTTATATACCCGGCGGCGAAGGAACAGAGGGAAAAACAACGCAGAATGTCACCGTTGGTGGCATTGACAAAACCGGCGCCGATGCTACCAATGAGTTGAGCTATATCGGTCTGGATGCATATTCGGCCATTCGCACGGTCCAGCCTAATTTTGGTGTGCGCCTCAGCAAAAAATCGCCGGAGTTTTTCTTTATGAAGGCAATTGAGTATGCCAAAGACGGGGTTCTTCTTCACTTCTTAAATGATGATGCCATTGTTCCCTCTCTCATACATGCTGGGCATACAGAGGAAGATGCGAGAGACTACGGTGTTGTCGGCTGCCTGGAACCCAATGCACAGGGCAAAACGTTTGGTTCCACATTTGCCGCACAATTCAACGGATGCAAGTGCCTCGAATTTGCTTTGAGCAACGGGGTGGACAATATTTTCGGCTATACTTCCGGCCTCGAAACAGGCGATTCTGCTGATTTTAAAACATTTGAAGAGGTCTGGGCGGCATATGATCGACAGGTCATGCACTTTATTGGCCATTTAACCGGCGGCATGGAGTGTCTTGACCGTGCAATCTCCGAACTGGTTCCGTCACCTTTTGCTTCGGCAATGATCGAGGGCCCTCTTGAAAAAGGAATGGATCTCACAAAAGGAGGTGCAGTCTATAATTCCACCGGGGTTCAGATCATGGGTTTTTCAAATATAGCGGACAGCCTTTATGCGGTTAAAAAAATGGTGTTCGATGAAAAGAAATTTTCGTTTGCCGATCTGTCTGAGTGGTTGTCGGATGACTGGATGGATGCAGAAGATAAGCAGGTTTATTTCAGAAACAAGATTGAAAAATACGGCAACGACATAGGCCCGGTAGATGAAATGGCTGCAAAGGTAGCCGGGCATTTTTGTGATGTTCTTGAAAAACACCGCAATTTTCGGGGTGGAGCGTATTGGCCGGGAATCTTTTCCGTAGGTTTTCATATCACCATGGGCGCGTTCACCGCAGCGACCCCTGACGGAAGATTTGCCGGAGATGTTCTGGGAAACGGGGTTACTCCGAGCGATGGTCTCGCAACCTCAGGCCCTACTGCGATTATGAACTCGGTCAGCAAGCTTCCTTTGAGAAGAATCTATAACGGGATGAATCTCAATATGCGTTTTCATGGTAAAAAGATAAAAAGCCGTGACGTCATGTCCCTGATAAAAGCATATTTTGAAAACGGAGGTTTTCAGGTTCAATTCAACATGGTGGATTCCGATACGCTTCGGGACGCGCAGGAGAAGCCTGAAAACTATAGGGATCTTATTGTCAGAATCAGTGGATATTCCGGTATATTTATCAGCCTGAGCGATATCGCTCAGGATGAGATCATCAGAAGAACCGAGTATGAAATGTGATGGCTTCGTAAAAAGTCCAATTTCTGTGTTGCGGTTAGCGCTGACGCTTCACTGCGTGTCATCCCTCGTCACTGCGGAGTAAACTAACTACAACTCATTCCTCGGGATTTGCGCGCCTTGAACTTGAACTTTTTTCTTTGCCATCAATATTTTGACTTTTTACAAGTTTGTTAAATGCAATGGATAAAGGAAAAAATTTAATGGAAAAGGTGATGACGATCAAAGAGGCGGTTTCCAGTTTTGTTCAATCCGGAGATTTCCTCTATATCGGCGGATATATCTGCAGAACTCCTTTCTCGGCTATTCATGAGATCATTCGGCAGGGGATTAAGGATCTGACCATAACCCGGTGTAATGCCGCCGACGATTTCGACATGCTGATCGGCGCAGGTGCAGTAAAGCGATTTATCGGCACATTCCTTTCCCTTGGTATATACGGGCTTGGCCGCTGTTACAGGCGCTCACTTGAAAAGGGAATTCCGCATAAGGTTGAAGTGGAAGAATACTCCAACCTGTCGCTTCCGATGATGCTTTTTGCGGGCTCTATGGGGATGCCTTTTGTCCCGGTTAAAGATATGGTGGGGACCGATCTTTTAAACGTCAAATCATTTATGGGAGACAATAAATATAAGATGATCGATTCTCCGTTTGACGGAAGCCCGACACTTCTGGTTCCGGCGCTGAACCCTGATGTCGCGATTATTCATGTGCAGCAGGCTGACAAATACGGCAATGCGCAGATATGGGGTATTGCCGGTGACTGTCAGGCAGGAGCTAATGCTGCCGATAAGGTCATCGTTACCTGTGAACGGATTGTTGACCGGGAGACAATCGGGAAAGACCCTTCGCGTACGATCGTTCCCTCTTTTAAGGTGGCAGCGGTTGTTGAAGAACCGTTTGGAGCCCATCCGGGGTACACTCCCGGATTTTATGATGTGGATTTTTCATACGGTTATCTGTACCAGCAGGCCTCCAATACCGTTGAGGGGTTTAATGATTTTTTAAAAGAATGGGTTTATGACATTGAAGATCGGACAGCATACATACAGCACTTCATTGAACGATTCGGCTATGGGGTATTCAGCAAGCTTCAGGCGGATTTTGATTATAGTTATCCTGTAAGTTATTCTTATTAATAATAATTCGAAACAATTGATGAAGCTTTTTTCGGAGTGGAAACATGACAAACAGTTTACAAGAATATATCAAACCGGAGTTGATGGCGTGCTGCGGAGCGAGGGAAATCAAAGACAATGATATTGTTATCGTAGGCACCGGTTTTCCGACCATGTCAGCCAATGTCGCCAAAGAGACACATGCGCCGAATGTTATATTAATGCAGGAATCAGGCGTGATAGATGCCCGGCCTGAACGGCCGGCACTTTCTGTCGGGGATCCCTGCCTTAACCCGGGTGCGGCAATGGTTGGCGGGCTTCTGGAGATTATGGGAATGTGCCTTCAGGCAGGCCGGGTTGACGTAGGTTTCCTTTCCGGAAGTCAGGTAGATAAATTCGGCAATATCAACACCACGGTAATCGGTGATTATCACAACCCCAAAAGCCGGCTGCCCGGAAGCGGAGGAGCGAATCCGATCGGGTCCATGGCAAAACGTACATTGATTATTACGCTGCATGATAAAAGGCGGCTGGCGGAAAAAGTCGATTTTATTACGACACCCGGTTATATTGACGGCCCCGGTGCAAGGCTGAAATGGGGACTCCCGCCTGAAACCGGTCCGGAATGCATTATTACGAATAAAGCGGTTTTGAGGTTTGATCCGGAGAGCCGGGAGGCTTTTCTGGCTTCTTTCCATCCCGGATCTTCGGTAGAGGAGATCGTGGAAAATACTCCCTGGGACCTCAAGGTTGCGGAAGATGTTCATGAAACAGAACCGCCCACGGTTGAGGAGCTGAAAGCGATTCGAGAAGTACTTGATCCCAATAGGATGAT
>JAQYVL010000236.1 GCA_030145525.1 Desulfobacterales bacterium | reverse complement strand
ATTTCAAAATTTGAAAAGGGCTGAGGATGACACCTCCCAGTCTTCAGCGCTGCCGATCATATCTGAGCAATCCCCTTCTCCGAATCTTGTAAAACCCGCCTTTTCCCGGGAGATGTGCATGGAATTCGCGACAGGCTCGGTCGGAAAGGTGCTTGGGCCGGAATTTGCCGTAGTGGATTCCTACAAAGCAAGAGTGAGGCTTCCGGACGAACCGCTTATGCTGGTGGACCGAATCCTTTCTGTAAAGGGCGAAAAAGGGTCCATGAGTTCCGGCGAATTAGTGACCGAACACGATGTTCACCCGGGAGCCTGGTATCTGGATGGCAACCGTGTGCCTGTCTGTATATCGATCGAAGCCGGCCAGGCAGATCTTTTTCTATGTTCCTACCTTGGAATCGATCTTCAGGTAAAAGGCAAGCGGACATATCGCCTTCTGGATGCGGTTGCGACTTTTCACCATAAACTGCCTCAACCCGGGGATGTAATCCGATACGTTATTAAAATTGAAAAATTTATTCGTCAGGGGGAAACCTATCTCTTCTTTTTTCATTTTAACGGCTATATCGGAGATACACATATTATCAGTATGAGAAACGGCTGCGCGGGTTTTTTTACAGAAGAAGACGTTAAAAACTCCGGCGGAATTGTTTTAACCGAAAAAGACAAACAAAAAGTTCCCGGGAAAAAACCGTCAGACTGGAAAGATCTGGTTCCCATGGAGACTGAATCATATGATGAGGCGGGTATAGACGCTCTTCGAACAGGGGATATTGAAAGATGTTTCGGCCCCCTGTTCAGCAATATCACCCTTTCCGAGTCCATCTGTCTTCCGTCCGGTAGAATGAAACTGATCGACCGGGTTCTGGAGCTGGATCCAAAAGGCGGTCGGTTTGGTCTGGGTATTATACGGGCCCAGGCTGATATTCATCCAAATGACTGGTTTCTGACATGCCACTTTGTTGATGACATGGTGATGCCCGGCACCCTGATGTATGAATGCTGTGCTCATACGCTGCGTGTACTTCTCCTCCGCATGGGATGGGTAACAGAAAAACAGGGCGTTTGCTATGAGCCTGTTCCTGACGTCGGCGCTGTTCTCAAATGCAGGGGACCGGTTACAACGCAAACAAAACATGTGTTATATGAAGTTTCCATAAAAGAGATCGGCTATTCACCTGAACCTTACGTAATTGCCGATGCCATCATGTATGGGGATGATGAACGGATTGTCATGTTCCAGGACATGTCCATGAAAATGACCGGTTTGACAAGGAAAGAAATTGAAGCATTCTGGGCGGAAAGACAAACAGACCAACCCCGTAAGCGCTTATCTGAAGAAAAACCGACGATCTACACCCGCGAACAGCTTCTGGCCTATGCAATCGGCAATCCCAGTGAAGGGTTTGGCGACAAGTATAAAATCTTTGATCAGGAACGAAAAATTGCAAGACTTCCGGGACCGCCCTATTTTTTCATGGACCGAATTACCCATGTGGAACCCGAGCCATGGATCCTTAAACCATCCGGATGGATTGAAGCTGAATACCATATTCCTCCTGATGAATGGTATTTTAAAGCAAATCGGGTTCCGGAAATGGCTTTCTGCATTCTTCTCGAAATTGCTCTTCAGCCCTGCGGATGGCTCGCAGCCTACCTTGGATCTGCGCTGCGCAGTGAAACTGATCTGAAATTCAGGAATCTTGGAGGAAAAGCTATTCTCCATGAAAATATTATGCCGGATTCCGGAACGCTGACAATGCGAGCCAGGCTAAAAAAAGTATCGGAGGCCGGCGGTCTTATTATTGAAGATTTTGACCTGGAAGTCCTGAGAGGAAATCAAATTGTATATAAAGGCGACACTGTTTTCGGTTTTTTCACCGCTGAAACTCTGGCAAATCAGGTGGGAATCGGGAATGCTTCCAAAATAGCATACACTCCCACACCTGATGAGATCAAACGCGGCATATCATATACTTTTGAAAATGAAGCCCCGCTTTTTCCCGAAGACACGAATCTTGATGATGCAGCCCCGCTGGCCATGCCCGCTAAGGCGCTCCGCATGATTGACAGGATTGATCTCTATATTCCGGATGGCGGTCCCCAAGGGCTTGGGTTTGTCAGGGGAACCAAAAAAATTGATCCGGATGAGTGGTTCTTTAAAGCGCACTTCTACCAGGATCCGGTATGCCCTGGTTCTCTGGGGCTTGAATCCTTTATTCAGCTAATGAAGTTTGCGGCCCTTGACCGCTGGAAAGGGCTGGCTGAAACCCACACATTTGAGCTTGTAACTGAAAATGAGCATCACTGGATTTACCGTGGACAGGTTATTCCCGCAAACAAGACCGTGGAAGTGGATGCCGTTATCACCCGTGTCGAGGATTCCGCATCCCCTGCCCTGTTTGCAGATGGTTTTTTAAAGGTGGATGGCCTTTTCATTTATCAGATGAAAAATTTCGGGATCAGGCTGGTGCCAACGAAATAATTCTTTCCTTCTCACGCGAAGACGCAAAGGCGCAAAGAAAAACGAGAAATTTGCTTTTGCAATAAAATCTTAACAGAGTTGGATTTCAAACCATGATAATAAAATATTATGCCTATCCGTTTAACTCAGGTGGTTTTTAAAATATCCCAATAGAATTAACTATTTATAAGGTTTTGCCTATAAATCTTGAAAAACGAATAACTATCTATAGTTTATGCTAAATTGTCATTTTGCCTCTGAAATAAACGGATAGGCATATAAAATATTTTCAAGTCCGTAGTTACAGGGTTTTCGCACCCTAAACAATAAAGCCGTAATCGACAAGGATGCGGCGAAGCTCTTTGACAATTTATTATTGCATGGAATGGGAAGTCTAAAAGACTTCTATCGTTGTTTTTTATCAGAAACACTCAGACCATGTTTGGGATATACTTTGTTACCACTTTGATAATCTAAGGGAATCATAACCTCATGTCTTTTCCCAAAGATATCAACACATATTAAATGTAGCTCTAAATCATTGGCCTTTGCTTTGTTTAAATCTTCAAGTGATATATTGGACGAAGTAAACATTAAATTACCGACGAGAGGCATTCCGGTTGTAATGATGCTATTAAATTTTTGCAGATCTTTTTTCCAAGGATCTTCCAGATTTATACTTTGAGTGGTACTGTCTAAAGATAATCCATTTACTGGATTATTATTTAAATCCTTGCCATCATATGATATGAAAAAAACTAGTTAACTTTTTTCACAATAAACTTACATTTTATTCATAATGATGCTCCTTTGCTATTTGCTATAACTGATAGCTTGTCTCTCATAAAATAGTTAACTCCTTAAATTAATACGCTATTCGCTCATTTGCAGCCTATGTGGCATATTATTTGCTGTAAACATTGGCGATGTCTAAAAAGAAACATATTTTATTGCATAAAATTAACGGCTTATCTGTGGATGAGAAAGAACTGAAAAAAGGTGATAATTCGGAAATGGAATTCGTTGAAAAAAAGCATATAATATATCGGCCGGTCAACGGTGGAAATTATAAAAAAAAGAGTTATAAAGAAAGACCATTCCATATGATTAAATCATCCACCAGGAGCCGCAGGGTCAGTCGTGGAAAAGTCGGCAGCCGGGAGCAGCTGGTCGATATACTTAATTTAATCAATTTTCAGGACGGTACTATACGTACCAGCTTCAGACATGCAAAATTCAACCGGTCAATTGCCCGCAGTGTTTATACAAGATTGTGCCACGGCAACAGGCTTGACTGTATATGGGCAAACAAAGCCGGCATACATCAAATCATCAAATCTTATAAGTTTCAGAGCCTTCTGATAAGCGACGGCAACAATCTTCTCCTTGTTTATCCCGAACTGATCGACATCGACAAACATGGAATCAGCTTTACCCTCCCGGACACATATTCGGAAATCGGCAAGAGGAAAGTCAAAAGACACTCCTGCACGGGTATAGATGTTCAAATGGTTCAGGATAGCACATTTTTTAATGGGACTCTGGCGGACTTCAGTCCCATGACCTTCAAAGTCGTGAGTCCAATGAGCGCACAGCAGCCATCTGCCGGAATCAATCCGGACGCCCGAATCAATCTTATATTTTCCTCTGCGGATGAGTCGCTCTATTCAAGTGAATGCAGAATATTAAGGCAGAATGGCGGGCCCAAAGCCAAAACCTATATTTTTGAACCGATACATCATCAGATTCAAAAATTCAAACCCAGTGAACACCGCAGCTCACGGATAGCGCTTGTTCCCACACCGGATATCATATTTGAGCATCCATTTACCGGAAAAGTTTTCAATCGAAAAGTTCTGGACATTTCCGGTTCAGGCTTTGCAGTAGAAGAAGCGGAAGAAAGCTCAACTCTCCTGCCGGGCATGATCATACCGGAACTTCAGGTGGGTTTTGCCGGCGGTCTAAGGCTCAAATGCAGGGCACAGGTCGTATATCGAAAACTTTTTGGAAAAAATATTG
>JAQYVL010000235.1 GCA_030145525.1 Desulfobacterales bacterium | reverse complement strand
GATCCCACACAGGCGTCCCGGCCTTTCAGCATCGATAGAAAAGGTCTGGTTCTTTCCGAAGGGGGAGGGATACTGGTCCTCGCTGCGGAAGAGATGCTTTCGAACTGCGGTCTTACGCCTAAAGCAGAGGTAATGGGGATTGGATGGACATCAGATGCCTATCATTTTACCCTGCCCAATGCTCCCACTATTATTCGAGCGATACATGAAGCCATTGACGATGCAGGTCTTGAGCCGGCTGATATCGATTATGTAAATGCCCACGGAACATCTACAGTTAAAGGCGATTTAGCTGAAATTGAATGCCTGAGAACAATTTTCGGCAGAAAACTTGAAAAAATACCCGTGTCATCAAACAAGTCTCAGATCGGCCATACTCTGGGCGCATCTGCTGCAATTGAGGCGGCACTAAGTATTGAAGCCATGCAAAAAGGGTTGATCCTCCCCACGGTAAATCATATCCCGGATCCTGAATTTTCAGATATTGATGTGGTCCCAAATGAAGCCCGCAAAGAGGCCTGCGAGATTTTTCTTTCAAACTCTTTTGGGTTTGGAGGGACCAACTGCTGTATTGTGTTTAGAGGTGTATAACGTGAGACCGAAACCTTTTGTACCTGAGATACTCAAAGACAACGAACAATATGTGAGGAACAAAACCGACGGCCGGGTCTGGCATTGGTGCCAGTACCGAACACCCTATGTCGATACCGACCGTTCCAAAGTAGTGTATCACGCCAATTATTTGCATTATTATGACTTTGGCAGGACTTCATTGATGCGTGATGTGGCTTACCCGTATCTTGAAATAGAGAAAAGTGGTTATCTTTATCCAATCATTGAAATCGGCGTCAAGTACTACACCTCTCTAAAATATGACGATCTCATGTGGATATATACACGCCCCGGATTGCTTGAACGGGTCAGGCTTCAGTTCGACTATGTAATCCTCAATGAAAAATGTGACAAAATTATATGCACGGGTTTTACCAGGCATTGTGCAGTTAATACTTCCGGAATCCCTGTAGCGGTGGATGAAAAAACGGCTCATTTATGGAAGGTCTTCCCAAAATAGCGGAACAGGTCCGGGTGCCCGTAAATATTACGGTCCACCCGCACCTGACGGACCATCATATTGAAGGCCAGGCAATACTTCCGGCAGTGGAAGCCATGCAAACACTTGCCGAGTCAGTTAAAACGTTTAAGCCGGATGTGGATGTTGTCTGTCTGACAGACGCCAGATTTGATAAGTTCCTCTACATTCAGCCCGACAGAAAACACATCACTGCTTTCAATGATATTGCTGTTTATGAAAATGGCAATATTTCGTCACGGCTGATCACAAAAACAAAGTCCCCCAAAACTCCCATTACTCGAGTCAAGGAACATGCGAGCGTCTGTTTTTCCGAAAATATTCAGGAAAGACAGCGGCTGCCCCTTGATCCGGCACCAGTCCTGGGAGGTATCATATCTGATATTCCTTCAGAGAGGATCTATAGTGATCTTGTCCCGTTTGGCCCTGCGTATCACAATCTACAGAACAGCCTCCATATATCCGAAGATGGGGCGATAGCAAACATCCGAACACCCATTACCACTGACGACCATGACATATCAGAGTTGCTGGGCTCTCCCTTCACCCTGGATGCTGCTTTTCATGCAGCATGTGTCTGGGGTCAACGATTTGCAGGGTTTACGGCATTTCCTGTCGCATTCAAAAAACGCATGATATTCAATAGAACCCGTCCCGGTGAGACTTATGTCAGCCATGCGATTCCTGTCAAAACGGAATCGGATCTGCTCGTCTTTGACGTAAGGATTTACAGTACTGACGGAGTTCTGTTCGAAGCTGTTTCCGGTATCCAAATGAGAGATGTCACCGCCGGCAGGATGACACCACCCCAATGGATTATTGCTGATAAGGATTTTAGATAATTTCGGTTTTAACAAATTGAGAATTCTCCCCATGTGGCCTATTATTCTATTCATAGCAGCCTACTCTGCCGGTTCCATCAATTTTTCAATCCTTCTTTTTAAAATTATGGGAAAAGACGATCCGAGAAACGAATTCAGCAGGAACGCCGGAGTGACAAATGTATACAGACAGGCCGGGTTTCTACCGGCTGCATTGGTGCTGGTGTTTGATATTGCAAGGTCAATGGGAGTTGCCCTCATATCGCGCCTCGTACTGCCGATGGAGTTTGTCCCCTGGATCGGTCTGGGTCTAATTCTCGGGAACCGTTTTCCATGCTTTCACAATTTCAGAGGTGGAAAAGGAACCGCCAACTACCTCGGCTTTACAGCCATTGTGTCACCTGTTTCCGCCGTTGTTTCCATGCCCGCATGGTGTCTTGTATATCAGCTTTTCAAGGTCCCCTTTATTGCATCTTTTGCAATGGTTTTAATCCTCGCCGTAGGGACGGTAATAACGTACGGTGTTCATTTGATACATGCAACAGGAGTTCTGGTTACGGTCGTGTTGATCTTTTGCAGCCATAGCCCCAATATTCATGCATTCTTACAAAAGAGATGAAGAAATTAATTGAAAGCCAATAACTTTAATTTACATCTGTTGATAATTACAATATTCGCAGTCGCGATTTTATTTTTTGTAAGCTTCCTTCGAATGACGCTCGATACGGATATCGCAGCTTCCCTGCCTAAAAATAATACCATCATTTCGGATGCCCTGGAAATTTTTAAAAACCATCCCATACAGAACAAAATAGCCATAGATGTCTGTCTTCAAAAAGAGGATCCGGATGTTCTTGTGGAATGCGGCAAGATGATTGAAGACAAATTAAATGACAGCAACCTCTTCAAGAGTGTCGGCATAAAGGACGTCGGGAATCTGGTGCCTGATCTGATGTTTCATGTCCTGAACAATTTACCGGTAATGTTCACTGAAAAGGAACTTGACGAAAAAGTTAGACCGATGCTGGAACCCGGGGGCGTTCACAGGAAGCTTAAAAAAAATTATCTAAAGCTGATTGATATGGAAGGGATCGGTCAGGGTGAATTTATCGCAAGGGACCCGCTGGGGTTGAAAGATATTGTGCTGGCCAAACTTTCCCACATGAACCCGTCACAAAATGCGAGGATATACAAAGGGAGCCTCATTTCATCGGATGGAAGGCATCTACTTGTGATGGCACAGTCGAAATCCTCCGGAACGGATACCGCCTTCGCCCGCATGGCCACAGAGCTGATAAACGATATTACAGACGAAGTGAATTTGAAATATGCAGCAGCAGGCCACAGGGTTTCCCTTACACCGGTCGGAGCCTATCGCGCGGCCCTGGACAATGAGCTTATTGTACGGCGCGATGTTAAGATCGCCATACTGCTGGCAACAACAGGCATTGCGTTATTGCTCTTATTTGCATTTCCAAGACCTTTAATAGGCCTCTTGTCTCTTTTACCGGCACTGGCAGGCACGGCAATCGCGCTTTTTGTATGCTCCCTGCTGTATAAATCTATTTCGGTCATGGTGCTCGGCTTTGGTGGAGCGATTATCTCAATAACCGTTGATCATGGTATCGCCTATCTTCTATTCCTGGATCGTCCCCATGAGACCCGCGGGAAAGCTGCGGCCAAAGAGGTTTGGGCCATAGGCCTGCTTGCTGTGCTGACAACCACAGGCGCCTTTCTTACGCTCTGTCTAAGCGGATTTCCTTTTCTTGAGCAGCTCGGCCTGTTCACTGCCCTGGGGGTTATATTTTCATTTATTTTTGTACACACCGTTTTTCCCTCAATATTCCCTGTCCTGAGTCCTGGAAGTTCAAGGGTTTTGCCTCTTCAAAATGTTGTCAATAAATTTTCCCTGACAGGAAAAAAGGGGGCCTGTGTTGCCATCACGTTTGCTTTTATCATGGTTTTTTTTGCAAAACCCGAACTTAACGTTGATCTGCGGACCATGAATACCATGAGCAGGGACACCATTGCTGCAGACAAGTTATTTTCAGAGGTATGGGGAGATATTTCAAGTAAGATCTATTTTATGACAGAAGGCGCGGACGTTAGGGATCTTCAGAAAAAAGGGGACCGGTTGCTGGAAATGATGGATCCGGATCTGCTTTCGGGTTCCATTGCTTCTGCCTTTGTTCCAGCGATGATTTTCCCGGGACAAGACAGAAGCAAGCAAAATCATGCCGCATGGAAGAAATTTTGGGATGACAAAAGGATCTCTGCGTTGAAAAGCGCCTTGAAAAAGGCGTCTTTGGATTTCGGGTTCGCTGCCGATGCGTTTGAGCCTTTCATGGCAACACTTGGTTCTGCCGGCGATGAACCCGCTGAGATGGATATACCTGGGAAATATTTAGATCTTATTGGCATATCTAAAAAGCCGGACGAATCTTCATGGGTTCAATTTTCAGAATTAACTGCCGGCAAATCCTATGATGCGGAAGGCCTCTATAAAAAATACAGCCCTTTTAGCAAAATATTCGACCCGGTGCTGTTTTCAGATAAACTTGGAAGCCTTTTGTTTTCAACATTTCTTAAAATGCTTACAATCATCGGGGTAAGCGTTATCCTGCTTCTGCTGATTTTCTTTTTGAACTGGAAGTTAACGCTTGTATCTCTGATTCCCGTATTATTCTCATTTACCTGCACACTTGGCTCATTGAGACTTTCCGGGCACTCCCTCGACATAGCAGCGCTTATGCTGTCAATTATCGTAATGGGAATGGGTATTGACTACTCGCTTTTTTTTGTCAGATCATATCAACGATATGGTAACAGATCTCACCCCTCGTTCGGACTCATCCGAATGGCGGTTTTCATGTCTTCCATGTCCACGATAATTGGATTCGGTGTTTTGTGTTCGGCAGAGCATTCTCTCCTGCGAAGCGCAGGGTTAACGGTACTTTTCGGAATCGGCTATGCGCTTATGGGAACCTTTGTCATCCTCCCGCCCCTATTGGATTATCTGTTTCGAAACCGGAAAGAAGAGGATCAAGGATATACCGGCGATCCCAATGTGGGCGTTCTAAGGCGATATAAGAACATGGAAGCATACCCGAGGCTGTTTGCCCGCTTTAAAATAAATTCCGATCCCATGCTTCCCGAATTGTCCCTTTTGTTGGAGTCATGGTCGAAAACAAGGACACTTATTGACATCGGCAGCGGTTACGGCGTACCTGCTGCATGGTGTCTTGAACGGTTCAGGCAAGCAAAAGTATATGGCATAGAACCTGATCATGAAAGAGTCCGAGTCGCATCCATGGCAGTTGGCCGCAGAGGAGTGATAGAGCAGGGCCGCGCACCAAAGATCCCTGCAGTCCCGGAGCCTGCCGACGCTGCCCTTATGCTGGACGTGATTCAGTATCTAAGTGATGAGGACCTGAAACTTACTTTGAAAGGACTGCTCAGCAGCCTTTGCTGCGAGGGCAGGCTGGTTATCCGCGTAGCCGTTCCGCCGGAAAAACATTTTTCCTGGTTGCGGCGGGCGGATAATATCAGGCTTAAGCTTTCAGGGATACCTGTCTATTACAGATCGGCTGAAAAGATAGGGGATGCAATAACTAAGGCGGGCTTCCGGATTGAAACGGCTTCACAATCTGATTTCAATAAGGAGATCTTTTGGTTTACCGCAAAGGCGTGATATTTTTCCAGCACATGGGATCGGATGCGAGATAGTCTCCCGTGAACTGGTATGCTGCGCCGCGGCAGCCGTAACATTCATCGGCCTTTTCACAGGTTCGGCACGGCCCTTTTATTGTGTGTCGATAATTTTTTAAATTTTTAAACACTTCGCTGTTTCCGATAATGTCGGCAAGCCGTTGTTCCCGTATGTTTCCCACCGCGATTGTAACCCCGACACACGGCATGACATCGCCCTTTGATGTTACCAGACATGAATACTGATGCCTCATACATCCTTGTCCAACCAGAGGTGGTTGAGGTTCCCAGTTCAGACCGTACCGGCTGCGGTCGATAGCCGCAAGACGCGTGAAAAGATTTTTCAATTCCAAAGAAGAAACATCAAGCCATTTGTTGTGTTTTGCA
>JAQYVL010000234.1 GCA_030145525.1 Desulfobacterales bacterium | reverse complement strand
TTCTGATATCTTGATTGTCGAAGATTGCCTGCCTTAATCGTGTGAATGTTCGCATGATCTGGATATTAACCTGAGCAGCTCTTTTGCTTTTTAAAACTGATGAAAGCATGAGAACGCCATGTTCCGTAAAAGCCATCGGGGTATATCGTAAACCACCCCAACTTGAGGTCGCAAATTGCGACCTCAAGTTTGTGAATTCTTCTTTTGTGAGTTCGAACATGAAATCTTTCGGAAATCTTTCCATGTTTCTTCTCACCTGCTCTTTTAAGCGTTTTGTCTCAACGCTATAAAGAGCCGTCAAATCATTGTCCAGCATAACCTTGATGCCTCGAATCAGATATATTTTAGATGCAATGGTTTCATCCGATATATTTTTTGGCATTCACTATCACCTTATTCTACACCTTTTTACCCAAGGGCTGCCATCAGCTCATTTTCCAAATTAGAGGCAAATCTTAGTTCGACGTATATATGTTTATATTCAGCTATTTGAAATTCTTAATAAATCCTAAAAATTTAACTTTGTCAATTTTAATCAAAGACGTTTTCACGCTACGATGGTATGTTTTCCCCTGTGTGAGAAAGTATTTCGCTTTTCTCTGCGGCTTTGCGACTTGGCGTGAGAATATCTTTCTTTTTTCCTGCGGCTTTGCGCCTTTGCGTGAGAATGTCTTTCGTTTTTTCTGCGGTTTTAGGCTTGGCGTTTGAATTGTCCTTGCCTGGTTACTTAATACCTTCAATCCAATTTTTTACTTCCATAAACGGATATCGTTCCAGCTCACCGAAATGAGGCAATGTCTTAATTTTTAATTTTGAAAAGGCCGGTGTATAAATCCCGCAAAGGAACTTCGTTAACGTCGTCTCTGTAAGCTGGTCACCGACCGTCCTGATAAACTCACGGGTAAGACCATCATAGTTAAAATTGGAAAGCTTCTTTAATCCGGCTGCACTTTCGATAACGGCTTTTCCGCTCTTACAATACGAACAGTGACCGCAGAATTCTTTTTCAATATGTTCCCCGAAATAGCCGGCAAGCTGCCTGCTGATGCATGATTCGCTTTCAAAAAATTTCACCATCTGATGAATTCTCTGAATCTCCTGCTTTTCCTTACGGATAAAAAGTGAATCCATTTTCCCGGTCACAGAATCAAGCTCAAACGCCTGAGTCATAATATCGTATACGTCAACCGACTGCCTGGTCTGAAGCTCAATCCATCCCTTCTCATCAAAGTATTCAAGAGCCGCGACAATCCGCTGCCTTTCTGTCCCATAGCTACTTAATATCTCCTGGATATCGACAGATGTCCAGATTTTCCGGGTATGGCAATTGGCCATTACCGCTTCTACGAACTGCTTTCTTTCCCCGGAAAACCGGCTGACAATCTCTTTTTGATCTGTATTGAATTTGAATGAATACTCCTCAAAATAGGTCATCCTGGGCCGGATAATCCCTTCCATGGAAAGATACACAATCAATGTTTTTAAAGGAAGAATCCGGATGTTCACCTCATTTGAAAGCCCTGTCAGTTTAATTTCCCAGATAAAGCCGTCATTGGTTTTTATTTTTTCGAGCAGTCGGTAAATCGATTTTTTTTCAGGCGTATCCCCATAGATAAAATTCTCTAAAATGTTGATATTGTCCCTGTTGGCCAGCACCTCGCACAGAGCAGGCTCTCCGTCCCTTCCGGATCGGCCGATTTCCTGGCTGTAGTGTTCGATTGACTTCGGCAGATCAAAGTGGACAATCCTTCGAATGTCGGCCTTATCGATTCCCATTCCAAAAGCAATGGTTGCAACAATACAAGAAAGCGATCCAGTCATAAATTGGTTCTGAACGGCCTCCCGCTCCACGCTGTTCATTCCGGCATGGTAATAATGGGCGTTTATCTTATTGTCGCAAAGAAATTCCGCAACATCCCGGGCTGTTTTTTGCAATGTCACATAAACAATTGTCGGTGCATCAGGTGACTTCCCTATTCTCTGTAACAGGGATTCTCTTTTTTTAGATTCATTTGTCGGTGTTATCTGCAGATAAAGATTTTCCCGGTAGAATCCGGTAACAACAAAATTATTGCGGGAAATTCCGAATTTTTCGCTCATATCATCTATGACGTGTGATGTGGCCGTTGCAGTCAAAAGAAGCGTCTGCGATATGTTGAATTCTTTCTGGTACAAAGGCAGCTTCAGGTATTCCGGCCGAAAATTGTGCCCCCACTCCGATATGCAATGGGCCTCGTCGATCACCAGCATTGAGATATTCATTTTTTCGAGATGAAATCGGAACCGTTCATTTTTAAAACGTTCCACCGAGATCATCAGGATCTTGATTTCGCCGTTTTTTGCGTTTTCCAGGGTCCTGTGGTACTCATCCCTTGAAAGTGTTGAATCCAGACGGGATGCGGGGATATTGCGGGAGTTCAGAAAATCGATCTGATCTTTCATAAGCGATAGCAAAGGAGACACCACTATCGCAACACCCTCCAGCAGCATTGCCGGCAGTTGATAGCACAGAGACTTACCGGCGCCTGTGGGGAATATGGCGGCAGCGGATTGATGATCCAGTATTTTTTGAATCACATCCTTCTGCCCCTTCAAAAAAGAATTAAACCCGAAATATTTTTGCAATTGATTTTCAAGCATGTTTCTTCTCTTTATTTATTTTCATTCATTTTTCTTTCTGCGGCTTTGCGTGAGTCGGTTTTTTTCGTTTCTCTTCGCGTGTTTTTCAGGCGGACGATATTGTGATTTTTAGGTTGCGAGTAAAGCTCAGGTTAGTGGTTTTGTCAATTCAATTAAAATATATCGTTTCACGCAGAGGGGAAAGGACACAAAGTTTCTCCTGTTGTCTTTCTTTGCGACTTTGCGGCTTTGCGTGAGCTATTTTTTCTTTTTTTTAAATATAAAATGCACATTTAACCGAAAAATAATTGTAAATCGCTAAAAGTAAACATATAGATCTTTGTATGCGAATTTCTGAAAAAATTTATCTGAAACTGCAAAAAGAGATTCTGCAGGGCAAATACCGCCCGCACAGCAGATTTCCGTCTGAGCGGGAACTGGCGGTTACGTATGAGTCGAGCCGGTCTGCCGTACGGGAGGCAATGGCCAAGCTGAATCAGGCAGGGCTTGTAAAAACCGTTCCGCAAAGCGGAACCTATGTCACCGATTATCAGGGAGAGGCCTCTCTGGATCTTTTGATTCAGATCATGAAGGCCACAGAGGCCATTGATGCGGATATTTTGATTTCTCTGCTGAAATACAGAAGGATGGCAGAACCGTTTGTCGCCCGGGAGGCAGCCTTGCAGGCAGAGGCCCATGATGCGGCATCCCTGAAGGAAGCCGGTGACAAACTCATAGATCAGCTTGAAAATAACCCCGGTGATATCAAACGTGCGACCGAGCTGGACTTCACGTTTCATCTGGAGATATCCAGAGCGACCCGGAATCTGATTTTTCAGCTGCTGTTCAACTCGTTCAAACCGATCTATCAATTCTGCACGGATATCTATTATCAGAGTCCCGGTACGCCGGAAGGGACGGTTGATTTTGTGAAGAACCTTACGGCTGCTGTAGCAGAGGGTGACGGAGAGCGGGCTTATGCGGTTATGATGAAGGCAGTGATTTATGCTGAACACCAGCTTCAATCAATGACGGTTCCAGACTAATAAAAATCGGTTGACAGGAATCAACATTTTTGAACATAATTGGTCGGACCAGTTAAGCTGCAATATGTGCGCTGTTTTATTTCCGAATTGGAGATGTTTTTTCATAAACACTCATAACGTAAAGGGCTGTCATGGATCCTACCGAACGCATCATCCGAACATTTGAAGGCAAACCGGTTGACCGGGTACCGACTTTCTGCGCCGGTCTCGAAGACAGAACATTTAATGAAGTGCTTGGACAACCTCCGTTCCACCCGCACAAGCTTATCGACAATCCCCTGTCTGACTTTCTTTTTAGAAAGTGGAGCCCTTTAATGACAAAAATATTTTTCCAGCCGCTGGTAACAATTGGTATGGAAAAACGGGTCAAAGCTGCCGCAAAGCTTGGTTTTGACGCGGACTGGGCCATATATGAAGAGACCTTCACCCCGCAGAATTCAAAATCCATGGTGCGGTATTCCGGGTCAATATATGACATCATCGACGACGGATACGGCAACTCCAGTTACATGTATCGCGGTCCGGGAATTACCTCCCGCGAGGACTTTGACGAATGGCCCTACTGGCGCAATCCGGATGAAATCGCTCATCGGTCCTATAAGTTTTTTAAGAAAATAATGAAGCGCTATGGGGACAGCATGTGCATCTGCGGTCAGGGTTCCGCTTACGGCATTCAGGAGACGATTCTCTGGTCTGTGGGTTTTGAACGAATGCCGGTATGGATCATGCGGGAAAAAGAACTGATAAAGCGTTTTATCGACATGATTGGAGAAATCTGCATGAAGACCAGCATGGCCCTCATGGACGCGGGTGTCACCGTTATACTCCAGACCGACGATTTTGCCTTCAAGAGCGGCCCCATGATCAATCCGAAACAAATCGACAGTCTATTCGGCCCCTCATACACAAAAATTATCAAAGCGGTCCATGACCGGGGCGGCAAATACATTCTTCATTCCTGCGGCGATAATACCCTGCTCTTTGATATCTTCATCAAATGGGGAGTAGACGGGCTGCATGCATATGAAAATACGGCCAACGGGGACATCTTCAAGGAAAAAGAGATCCATGGAGAGGATGTCACCATTATCGGCGGTGTGGGAATTGATTATCTGCTCTCGGAACGATCAAAAGATGAAGAGATCGTGGACGAGGTAAAAAAACTGATCCGGGCTCTGGGGCACGGAGGCAGGTTCATGATCGCTCCGGTTCACAGCATGAGTTCGATACCGGCAGACAAACTGCGGGTTATGCTGGATGCGGCGAAACAATATGGGAAATATCCCATCACTGTTTAGAACCGGTTATAGTAAATATTTGCTTCCCTATAAACACGAGGTAATAATATTATGAAAGAGTCTATCATTGAAGTCCAGAAAGCCATAAACGAGCTTCTGCTCGATGAAATCAAGGGACTGGTACAGGCATGTCTCGATGAAGGAATATCGCCGCTGGAAATCATCGAGACGGGAATAAGCAAGGGGCTGGACCTGGTGGGCGAACAGTTCGAAGCCGGAACCTATTTTCTGGGCGATCTGGTTATGGCCGGAGAAGTGGTCAAGGAGGCGATGCCGCTTATAGAAAGCAGAATGGATCCCGGTGCTGCCGGTCAAAAGGGAAAGGTTATCCTGGCCACCGTGCATGGCGATATCCATGAAATCGGAAAAAATATTGTGGGGATGCTTTTGAACGTAAACGGTTTTGAGGTCATCGATCTCGGGGTGGATGTGCCCGCGGAAAAAATCATGGCCGCGATTCAGGAGACGGGGGCCAGACTTGTTGGGCTTTCCGCACTGCTAACCACAATGGTCGGCGGCATCAAAGAGGTTATCGATTCGGTCATGGAAGCGGGACTGAAAGACCGGGTGAAAATCGTCATCGGAGGAGCCTGCATCTCGGAAAAACTGAAAGAGGAAATGGGCGCGGACGCCTATGGCGAGACAGCCATTGATGCCGTAAAAATTTTTGACGGATTCTCAAAGGCAGCCTAGTAGTAAACAACATGATGATCTCTCTCAAACTGCTTCCGGACGGCAAAACCAGACAATTTCCAAAGGGCACTCTTCTTCTGGATGCGATTCTGGATATGGGCGTCAGCATCAAAAGCCCATGCGGCGGCAAAGGAATCTGCGGCAAGTGCCTCACCCGGATAAAGGGGAACCTGCCCGAAGTAACCGAGATCGAGGCAAAAATCCTCAAGAATAAAAAAAGCATGCGCCTGTCATGTCAGACTCTTCTTGCCGGAGATGCCGAGGTCTTTATCGATGAAAACCGGTTTGCCGAGCGCAAAACCTACCCCCTGGCAGATCCGAATGAACCCTATGCCATTGCCGTGGATGTGGGCACGACTTCCGTTAATCTGGATCTTCTCAGCCTGCCGCAGGGTATGGTTTTCCAACTGGATAGTTTTCTGAATCCCCAGCGAAGATTCGGTCATGACGTCATAAGCAGAATTGCCGCGGCAAACAACCCTGAAATTCACCGGGCCATGACCCAAAAGATCCGGCAGGCGATTTTTGGGGCAGTCAAAAAAGCTCTCGACGCTATGGCTCTCCCTTTCCTTAACATTGAAAAAATCATATTTTCCGGCAACACCACCATGCTTTACCTTCTTTTCGGCCTTGAGGTGTCTTCCCTGGGGCAATATCCGTTTCCGGCAGAGGAGCTTGATTTTTTAAATTTTTCTTCAAAAAATGTGGGTGCCGACCTGTTTCCGGAAGCCAGGATATCGGCCATGCCCGCTGTTAGCGCCTTCCTGGGAAGCGATCTTATGGGCGGCCTGACTCTCTGCCATGAAAAAGGATTTACGAAAAACACGTTTTTTATCGACCTGGGGACAAACGGCGAGCTGTTTCTGCTAAACGGGATAGGATCTATCTATGCCGCTTCCTGTGCCATGGGTCCGGCCCTTGAAGGGATGAACATCTCCTGGGGCATGACCGCTGATGACGGAGCTGTCACCCATGCGAGGATCGACGAAGAAACGCTGGAATATGAAATGATCGGAGCCGGATCTCCTGTGGGACTCACCGGCACGGCCCTGATCGATATAATCGCCGGTTTTTTGAAAAAAGGCCTGATTCAACAGAACGGGGCCTTTGCCCCTGATTTGAAAGAGCGAAAGCTTCCCCGGCCGGCACGATATTTCGAAGGAGCCAAGTCCAAACAGATCCTTCTCTGGGATGACATTGCCGTCTCACAAAAAGATGTCCGGAACCTGCAGCTTGCAAAAGGAGCCAGCCTGGCAGCTTCGCGTCTGCTTCTGAAAACTGCCGGGTGCACGGCAGATGAAGTCCGGCATGTTATGGTTGCCGGGGCATTGGGGTCTCATCTTACGCTGGACAATTTCAAACGTCTGGGTTTTCTTCCGGAATTTCCCAATGCAACGTACCATGATCTGGGTAACACCAGTCTGCAGGCTGCCGGGAGAGCCGGCGTGCAGGATGATTTTATACAGAAGGCAGTCCGTCTCAGGGACCGTGTCACTGAACTGAATCTTGCTGCAAATCCGGATTTCAGCAATGAATTCATTACCGCCATGGATTTTCCGGAAAAGAAGGAAAGCAAATGAATGTAAATATTATAAAGGATATTCCTTTTAACCTCAAAGCGGAAGATCTCTTCCCGATGCTGAGCATCAGACCCGGCAGCAGCTTTGAAGACCGTCTAAGGCCTCTCCTGAAGGAGGCTCTTCGTGTTGCCCGACCTAAAGCCGCCTATAAACTGTCAGCGGTCGAACACCATG
>JAQYVL010000233.1 GCA_030145525.1 Desulfobacterales bacterium | reverse complement strand
ATCATTTCATCCGACCCCGAGATTTACTCCATACAAACCGGCTTTACCAATTCCTATTTAATCAAAGCGAAAGATGGTTACCTGTTGATAGATACAAGCTATTACAAAGAATATGACAACTTTACTGATTCTCTGAGGAATTTGGGTCTGGAGTTGAACGACATCAGCTATATACTCCTTACACACCATCATGATGATCATTCCGGTTTTGCTGCCAGGCTTGTTAAAAATACGGATGCACGCCTGATCGTTTATAAAGATTCGGCAGCATTTCTGGAACAAGGCACATATAGTCTGGAGGAAAAGCCCTTAAACGTCTGCGTCCGTTTTATCATCGGGGCATATGGAATGTTTCATGAATTTACATATCCTCCAGTACCGGTAAGAGATGTGGATTACATTGTCGCAGGCGATGATGCCGATCTGTTGAAACAGATCGGCATTGACGGAGAGATCATTCACACCCCCGGCCACACCAACGACTCCATCACCGTTGTATTGAAGGATGGGAAAGCATTTGTGGGGGATGCGGCCATGGACCTTCTGAATATCTGCATGTGCGAACACCGCCCGATATACATAAACAGTGAAATAAAAACGTTTGAAAGCTGGCAGAAAATGAAAGAGCACGGGGCCAGGATTGTTTATTCTGCCCATGGGTCTCCATTTCCGATAGAAAACCTGATGGAGGTTGCAAATAAGCGGCACTTTATTTCTGAGACTACCGAAGATTGATAAGTTCGTAAAAAGTCGCAAAACAGACGGCAAAGTAAAAAGTTCAAGTTCGAGGCGCGCGAATCTTGTATAAGAGGCATAGTTAGCCTATTCCGCAATTATACAAGATGAAGCGCAACAAAGAAATTGGACTTTTTACTTTGCCGTCAAGATTGATACATTATTTATCCAGAAACTCACCGGTTAGGCGTTCCCATGATCTGTCCGGCAGACTTCCGAAAATATCGTGTCCCAGCTGGCCCCCATCCGCAGCAAGCGGGCCGGCCTCCTCTTCGATTACTGTATAAAGCTGATCAATCTGCCCTGCCAGATAATCTTCAGCTTCACCTCCAATCATCAGCTTCTTCAGGTCATCACGAAGATTGTCAGCATGGACCCTTATAATCCAGCCTTCTGTATAAGGATCTCTGTTTGCTTTTTTTCCTTCAGATATCAGATCTGCGTTCAGCGCCGTAACAACACCGCTTACCGGAGAAAGCACCATCGCCCTGTGCTCTTTGCGTTTCAGCAGGATACTCTTCTGTTCCCGGGAAACCTTCTTTCCGACAAGGGGAGCAGTTATTTCATCAAGGGGTCCTAGCATGCGCAGTGCAAAATCATCCAGCCCGATCCTTACTTCTGAATTCTCTTCGATTTTCACCCATGCATGCCCTTGATGAAGGTAATACCCCTGCGGAATTTTAAAACCATGAATATCAAGAACATCAACCGGCTTGACCACAGCATGCACGGTGTGCTGATCATGAAAATATTGATCAAACTCACAATTCCCGCACTTATAATCATTCGTGCACATCCTGAATTGAATCCGCCCCTTCATGTAGTGCAGGCAAGGCCTTTGCCCCAAAGGCTGTTCCTTCATTTTTTCTTTCCAAAAAAGTATTCCACCTCGTCTGCCTCCCGGGGCTTGACCTTTTTTCCTGAGTCTGCGATTTTGTTCCGAAACCCGCATCATGACTTTATCAAAACGGCAGGCCGAACAATAAAAATCAGTGTTGCACAATTTTTTACGTACCACTCCGGCCTGCATCCATACGCATTGCATTGGCTTATTGCTCTCCCGAATTTTTAACCCTGCGAATTCCATTTTTCCCCTCCAAACAAGATGAATATCATTTATATTCAAAATCAGGTCTTGAGAAAAGTTTTGGCAAGATTATCCCAGCCAAGTTCAGGCATAGCGCCATAGATATCATCTGTCAGATAGCCGCCATCTGCTGCCAGCGGACCTGCGACATCCTCGATCATTGTTTCCAGGATATCAATTTCCTGATTGATCCAGTTGAGGCTTTCCGAATCATCCATCAGCTCTTTCATTGTCTTTTTTACGTCAGGTGTTCTGACTGCAAAAAGCCATCCATCTCCAAAGGGTTCTCTCCCGGTTATCTCGGGATTCTCTCTTACTTTGGCATTTACTTCCGTTATGATGCCGCCTACCGGGGAAAGTACATCTGCTGTTTGCTCTTTTCGCTTCAGCCCCCATCCCGGAACGCCATGATCAAGCTCCTTGCCCATCAAAGGCAGATCAAATCCATCCGCTTTTCCGAACAGCTTCATGGCAAAATCATCCAGCCCGATCCTGATAAACCCACCGCTTTCGATCCTGGCCCATGTATGCCCTTTGTGAAAACCATAGCCGGTGGGGAGGTCTATCCCACGGATCTGCTTCATTTCAAAAGGAATAGTTCCGATCTTTGACGTCCAGACATCTTCAAAAAACTGATCGAAATCACATGTCCCGCACTGGAAGTCATAGGCACAAGATCGTTTTTCAATACGATTTGTAAGGCTGTGACGGCATATTCGGTCAAGAGCCGGCCTTCTTCTCATTGCATCCTGCCAGCTCATCTGCTTACCGCTCTGTACTTTTTTCTGCATTCCAAAATCATACTTGCAGGTTGTGCAGTCATAATAATTATTGCAGCTTTTAAACTTTGCAACACCTGCCTGCATCCAGATACAGGGATTCATTGCCTTTGCGCCCTTATCAGGTGATACCATCCAGACCTGACCGCCAAGAACAGCCTTGTTTTCCATTCCGCCTGCAAGATCCTTTTTACCGCCTTTTTTGTAAGTTGATCCATATCCCAGATGGCTCCGCTGTTTCTCATTTTCCTGTGTCATTTCCCTGCTCCTTATCTTATTGGTTATCAGATGCTGGTAATCTTTTTTTCCGATGTCTGGCAATACTATGAGCAAAGGGTGTGCCAGCCCGTCAGGAAGGGCTGTATTGTGATATATCTATCTGATTTTCAAAACTATTTATCTTGTACTCTTTTGAACAAAACAGGAACCCCTTTTCTATAGAACTGTTGGAAAACCCATCAGGACATCGATGCCCCTCCTGTTTTGTCGTCGTAAAAATTATTTTTTATTTTTATTTTACAATAGGTTATCTGGAGTGTTGTATTTTTCAACACCGCTGTCTAATTTTTCAACAGTAAAAATATGCAGCGGCTGTCATAATAATTTCCCGATTCATGGGTTCTCTCAGCGATCAGGTGGCCTCTGAGCGAATTCTATTGAGATCATTTGGGAAGCTTTCTTCAAGAGCAGGCAATTTCGGCTTAAAAATCAAAATCAATACAGGAAGGACAAAAAAATCGCCGAGAAGCGCAAAGAACATTGCAAAAGCGGTAAGCACACCAAAGGCTTTGGTCGGCAGTACACTGCCCATGACCAGAACAAAAAATCCAAAAAACAGAATCAGTGTTGTGATACAGATCGGCTTACCGACATCGATAAAGGTTTGTACGATTGCAGTGTTTACATCCTTGCAGCGGAGACAGTTTCTCCGCAGCCAGCTGATAAAATGAATCGTATCATCTACAGCGATGCCGATCGTGACACTGGCAATCATGGTTGTAGCAACATCGAGCGGAATGTTAAACCACCCCATAATACCCAGCGTAATGGCGATGGGGAAAATATTGGGAACCATGGAAATCAACGCAAGCTTAAAATTCCGGCATACAAACAACATCATGAAAAAAATAATGATAAAAGCAAGGAAAAAGCTCTTGATCTGGCTTTCCTGTATATGCTTGTCCATTAACAGATAAAGGGATGAAAGACCTGTATGCTCATAACTGTAATTTTTTCCGAGTGTTGACTTCAGATACGTTTCAACATGATCATTCATTTTGTAAGCTGCTTCGTTGGAATCCCATATGGAACGAAAAATCATACAGACTTCTTTGTGGTCCAGTGCGATAATCCGGTCGAGGATCTCCGGATCACCAAGTTCATAAGCATCGGCAATATCTGTCTGATTCTCCGGAATGGTATAAAAAGCAGGGTTATTCTCATTGAAAGCCTTATTGAACTCTTTCATATAATCGGCAATCGAAAAGGCACCTGTAAATTGCTGAATTTCCCGTAAAAGATCCGTCTGGATGGTATCAATCATCCGGACCGACTCAGGATGAGAAAAATCATTGCCCGATTCCGATTTGATCAGAATGACAAACGGGATGGTGCCGCCGAAATGCTTTTCGATAATCGTCAAGTCTGATTTAAATGGGTTATCGTCCGGAAGATACTTCATGGTATTGGTTTCGAATTTGATTTGAGCGATACCGGCGACAGCGATTACCGTTGTAATCAAAAAGAGGATAAACAGGCCTGTTTTTTGCCGGATTGTAAAACTACCGATAGTAGAAAGCGCGTGCATAAACCTTTCGCTGTTGATCGACGGTTTCCGCTTCCGCATTTTTTTCTCAAAAGACCTGGCAACGCGCCTTTTCATAACGATCAGCATGGCAGGCAGAGCGGTCACGGACAGCAAAAATGCAAACATCACGCTGATGGCGGTGAAAAAGCCCAGAATAGATACGGGACGTATATCACTCGCAGTAAAGGACATAAAGCCGGCGCCGGTGGTTAAACTGGTTAAAAGGCATGGGAACCAGACATGTTTGATGGTATCTACAATTGTCGGAACGACCTGTGATCCGTTACTCTGAAACCTGTCCTGGAGATGGGAAAGGATATGGATGGAATCCGCAATGGCAATAGCCAGCAGGACAGCCCCTAAAACCGTTGTCACCATGTTGAATTTTTCACCGCATAACACAAAAAATCCAATGCCCCATATCAGAATAACAAAAAGATTCAACTGACAAAGGACGGCGAGAACCAACTGGCGAAGCAGAATAACAGTAAAAAGAAATATCAGAACCAGGATGACCGGGATGAACATAATAAAATCAGATTCGGAAAGCCGATTCAACTCGACCTCTACCAGGGTGAGGCCGGAACAGTATAGTTTGAAATGGGTGCCTGCAATGGACTTTGAGACACGAACAATCTCTCTGACCGCCGTGTATTTTTCCTGTTCGCTCATCGATTCCAGTTCCACGTGCAGGGCAGTCATCAGGCCATCATCAGACAGCAGGCTGTCTCGAAGAACTTTATTATTGTAGGTACGATCCTGTGCAGCCTTCAACTGTTCCCCGGAAAGCGTTCCTTCGGGAATAAATTTTTCCAGAAAGACAGTATCTTCGGAACCGGTAAATTCTTCCACGTTTGTGATACTGTTCACCCGTTCAACTCCGGAAATATTTTCTATTTCAGAGGTCATCTTACGGATAATCTGAAGACTTTTATTCTGAAATATATCCCCCTGTATGGCAATTACGGCAAACTCTTCGTTTCCATAAGTTTCCTGAAATTCACGATAAGCCACATAAAGGGGATCATCCGGCTGAAAAAAAATTTCCACATGATTGTTATGGGTCTGTTGGATGAAAAAATAAGCGAGAGGCAGACTTACAATAAAGACCAGCAGCAGAGTAATCCTGGGGCGATTTTGGACGAAATTTATCAGAAAATGGATATGCTTCATTACCCAGCCACATCTTCAACGACTATCTGCGCTGTTTTCCGGCCGTTCCAGTGGTTCCAGTGCAAATGGAAAGCCATTCTGTCAAACCTTTCCAGTTTCGAAAACTCAGGAGGGACATTGAACTGGATACTGTTTACCGGCTTTCCACCAGACTGGCCAAGCCGCATGCGGCGATGGTTTTTGCCAACCATGGAAGAAAAATGAACCCTGACATTCTTTGCCATGAATAACGGCTCCGGATTACTGTTACCAAAGGGCTGGAGAGATTCAAGCTCATCAATTAATCGATCTGAAATTTCATTCAGCGTCAGCTCCTTGTCGATTAAAATTGTAGGCGCAAAGCTTTTGGAATGAACTGTTTTTTTAGTGATTTCCTCAAAATCTTCCCGGAAGCGATCAATATTTTCCGGCATGATAGTCAACCCGGCAGCCATTTTGTGCCCTCCGAACGCTTCAAGGCTGCCCCCGCACGATTCAAGCAGCTGATACAGATCCAGGTCCGGTATTCCCCGCGCCGAACCCTTGCACGGGCTCTCTTTTTCAGAAATCAGAACAACCGGGCGGTAAAATCGTCCGGCAATCCTTGAAGCAGCGATTCCGAGAAGCCCTGCATGCCAGGCCCTGTGAGAAAGTACAATGGTTTGCCTGTCAAGCATTGCGGGACAGTCATTTATAATCCTTTCAATGTCTTCAAGGATTTCTTTTTCAATTATCTGCCGGCTGAGATTCAGTTTCCCGAGATCCCTGGCAGTCCTGACCGCAGAGTTGGCATCTTCTGTCAGCAGCAGTTCAACTGCAAGTTTTGCATGATGCATTCTGCCTGCGGCGTTCAGTCGGGGAGCCAGCCTGAAAGAGATATCATCCGGTTCAATCGGCTTTTTCTCAATCTTGCATATATCAATCAAGGCTTGAATTCCGGCCCGTTTTCCCTGACGCATGATCTCCAGACCATTTTTAACAAGTATACGATTTTCAGCTACCAGGGGAACCAGATCAGCTACGGTTCCCAATGCTACAAGATCGCACAGGTCTTTCAGGTTCGGTTCAGGACAACTGTCCCAGTGTTTCTTTTCACGCAGCTTTTTTCGAACCGCAATCAGAAGATAAAATGCGACACCCACCCCTGCCAGATGCTCCAACCCCGATTCACAATCAGAACGGTTGGGATTTATGACCGCAAGTGCGTCGGGGAGTTCTTCCGTTATTCTGTGATGATCCGTGACAATTACATCTATTCCCGCGGCATTTGCAGCTTCAACCGCATCATGACTGGAAATTCCGCAGTCAACCGTAACAATAAGACCGATGTTTCCCGGGACAGCAACATCTGAAATATGCCTGCTGCGCATTCCATAGCCTTCCCGGGTGCGATGCGGTATATAATAGGACACATCCGCAC
>JAQYVL010000232.1 GCA_030145525.1 Desulfobacterales bacterium | reverse complement strand
CCCTTATTTCATAATGAAGGGACATAATTCCATCAAGAATGATTACCCTGCACGGTGATATTGGTTTAAAACCTCCGTGTTCACCGGTTTTATGATCATAAAGCGGCAATTTTACTTCTTTGCCGTTATAGATAAGTTCCTTCATTGTTTCGATTAATAAAGGTATGTCGGTGGATTGCGGGTTATACCCGCTTAATTTCCTGCCCTGTCTTGTTTTACGATCAAGCATGAAACCGTCAAGGGGTATATGCTCGGTTTTGACTCCGTTGTCGTTAAGAAATCCTGTCAGATTTTTACAAAAAGTGGTTTTACCTAATGCGGCAGCTCCGGAGACTGCGAAAACAAAATTGATTTCAGGTGAATACTCTTTTCTTCTTCTGGCGACATTTTTTTTTATACACTCTTGAAGGATATGTTTGTTTATTTCTGAGTTGTTAACCATGATAAAAGCGCCTTGAGATAAAATGAATCCCGCCCTGGCGGGATTAAGGTGTCGCTTTGCTCAATCTTTTTAATAAAAAAGGGAAATTAGCCAGATTTTCAAAGTACTAAATTCCCTCCGTCTTAACCAACTTGGCTTTGCCGGGTGTAAGGTTTATTTTCTTTCCAAGCATATTCAATGAAACCTTATATTTCCCTTTTCCTTCAACTGTAATTTTTACTCTCTTTTTGATAAATTCAAAATGATACCATTTATTCTTATGGCATATTCTAAAGGCAAGATTGCTCCAGTGCTCAGGTATGTGTGGCTCTATTTTGAGGATTTCACGACTTGTGTCTATACCTGCAAAATATTTTATAACGATGTCAAGTGTGCCCGCCATTACGCCGCAATGTATTCCTTCAATCGTAGTGCCACCCTGGATATCAAATATATCGCTTTTCAATGCCTCCATGAACCATTCCCATGGTGTGTCTGACGCGTGAGTATAACTTGAAATCACTGCATGAACTACTTTACTTAGAGTAGAGCCGTGGCTTGTTCTCTTTTCGTAATAATCGTAATTGGCTTTTAAAAGTTCAACAGCATCATCTACGCCGTATCCCAGCTGTCTTAAAATATGGACTATTTCATCAGGTGAAAGCACATAAAACATCATGAGGGTGTCAGCCTGTTTTGATACTTTATAATAATCCGGTGAATCTCCTTCGGCCTTCAGGATACGATCCAGTCTATGAATGTTGTCATATTTTTCACGATAGCCGTTCCAGTCAAATTCTTTCAAATCCATATAACCTTCAAACTGGCTGATTATATTTTTATCTGATAAGACAACGTTCATCTTTTTTGTTATATCTTTCCACTTTTCTATCTCGCTTTTTTTAAAAGCTGTCTTTTTTGCCAGCCTTTTAAAAGATTTTTGTCCAAGCCCGTCTACAAGTTCAATGGCTTTCCCAAGGAGCCATGCTGTCATAACATTCGTATATGCGTTGTCCTTTATTCCATCTTCTATAGAACCGGGAAGTTTTTCATGAAATTCATCAGGTCCCATTACTCCTGAAATGTGATATTTGTTCGAGCTTTTGTCATATTTTGCTATACTTGCCCAGAAACGGGCAATTTCAAGCATAATTTCTGCGCCGTAATCTTTGAGGAACTTTTTGTCGTTTGCTTCAAAGGCGTATCGCCATACATTGTAAAATACGGCAATAGAGACATGCCTTTGCCTCCTGCTCAAGTCCGGCCCCCATGAATCGTTTTGAGGATTATAATGCACCTCCTGTGTTTCCTCGCTGCCGTCATCTGCTGTCTGCCATGGAAACATGGCGCCTTTGTATCCGTTTTGCTTTGCATACTTCTTTGCTGCGCCAAGGCGCCTGTACCTGTACATTAAAAGCGCTCGTGAGATTTCAGGGAAGTGAAGATTATAAAAAGGCAGAATGTAAAGCTCATCCCAAAAGACATGTCCCCTGTATGCTTCGCCGTGCAGCCCTCTTGCAGTTATTCCTGCGTCAATTTCTTTATTGTGCAAAGATGCGGCTACAAGCAGGTGGTAGGTGTGCAGGCGGACAGCCTTTTGAGCAAACCTGTCACCGGTAATTTTGATGTCGGATTTATCCCAGAGTCTCTTCCACGCTTTTTTATGCGGGTCATATACATTTTTAAAGGATTTAATCTTTGATAAAATTTCCGTGGATGATTTTTTTGGATTTGAGATATTTTTATCAAGAGATGTGTATATGCTGACAAGTTTTTCAACAGTATATGTATTGTTTTCTCTGGCGTTTATTTTTATATCCTCTGCTATGCATGCTTTTTCCTGCGCGACACTCTTATCGGCAGCCATCGCTTCGTTATTTTCATACAGATTTGTCTTTGCACTCATAGCAATCTGGTATTTTGAATAATTGGTTTGAACATGCAGGAAAATAAGGTCCTTTGTCTTTCCGGAAGATACGCCTGAAAGATGTTTTGAATGCAGGTCGCTGTAGCGGGCGACTCCGTCGTTTATTATATTTCCGTCAATGGAAGATCGTATGTAAATTGTATCCGAATAGTTGACAGGTGTGATGTCATACTGCATGGCGCAAAGGTGGGGATTTGCCATGCTCGCGAGCCTTTTACTTTTAATCCTTGTAATTCTGCCGAGCCCGTCCTTGCATACTATGGATCTTTCCATCACACCTTCTTTCATGTTGAGGGTGTGGGTATAGCTTACAATCCCCATTTTCACAGGACTGATAAACTTTCCGGTTCCTATTGCAAATTCAATTAATAGCCAGTTCGGGCAATTTACAAAGTCGTTGTTATATATATTTCTGCCTTGAATCTTTGTGGGAGGTTTGTTGTATATTCCGGCAATATATGTTCCCGGGTAATGAGTTTCGGAAGCTTTTTCTCCTTCAAAGCATCCCCTTGTACCCAGATATCCGTTTCCAACCGTTGTAAGAGTCTCCCTTAACTTCTCTTCTTCAGGATTAAAACCGTCATAAGTAAAGTTCCAGCCGTCTTCTTTAATCCCTGACTCGAACCAGTTATTTATATCTTCGATGCTTATTTCGCTAAGGTCATGTACTACTATGTCTGCTCCGTTTAGTTTAAGTTCTTCACCTATATCGTTTCTTGCCATTCCGAGTGTCAGACCAAAATTTCCGTTTCTGCCTGCCTGGACTCCGGAGACTGCGTCTTCAACAACCATACATTCTCCAGGCAACAGACCGAGATTTTTTGAAGCCGTAACAAAGATATCGGGATAGGGTTTTCCTTTAATCCCGAGCTTTTGTGATATATTGCCGTCAACACACGTTTCAAAAAGGTCTTCGAATCCGGCAAGCTTCAGAATCAACTTGCAGTTTTTGCTGGAAGACGCAACGCCTACTTTAATTCCCTTTTTCTTTAAGGCTTTAATAAATTTTATTGATGTTTCAAACACATCCGGGCCTTCTCGGCGCAAGACTTTTTGAAAGTCAATATTTTTTCTGTTCCCCATTCCGCAAACGGTTTCCCTGTCAGGAGGGTCGCTGTATTTGCCAAATGGAAATTCAATACCCCTTGATTTTAAAAAACTCTTTACTCCTTCCATTCTCGGCATTCCGTCCACGTATTGCAGATAATCGTCTTTCCGATCAAAAGGGACAAAAGGTTTATTCTTCCTCTTGGCGATTTTTTTTAAAAAAACATTAAACATGCTTTCCCAGGCAAGCGCATGAACGCGAGCCGTTCCGGTTATGACTCCATCAAGATCGAAAATTGCGCCTTTAAATTTAGTTAACGCCATTTTTGCCCCTTTTTTCTGTTTGTACATTATTTCGATAGCAATACAAGGATTGTGACAAGGATGTCCGGCTGTGTTACGCTAAAGGAATTCGGACATATATCTTTTACTTTTGCAGAAAGTTCGCTGTTTTCCGTAACAAACACCGCCCATGTGTTAGACGTTTTTTCCATGGCCGCTTCAATTAACGGGACATCGGAAGATGTATCTCCGCAAACAAGATGCGGCCCTTTTGTCATATTGAGTTTTAATGCATCATCAAGAAAATTTACTGCGTCCGCCTTGTTGAAATCTTTGGCTCCTGACAAAGAGTCTTCAATTGTAAGTATTATTTCAATATCAAGCCCCGTGTCTTCAATTTTAAAATTTTCCATGTCGGGATCTGTTTCCTGGACAATATGCCTGATTTTATCCAAGAATTTTTCTGATTCCTTTTCTGGAATGGACTTTCTGATATCCTGGCGGGCAATGGTTGTTTGTCCGAATTTAAATTGAAGGCCTGACCCGATCATGGAAAACTCTTCAAATGCAGGCTTTTTTACAAAATCGGAAAGCCTTTTGTTCAGACTGTCTAAGAGTCGTTGCTTATTTTCTTCAATGGGATATGTCTTTCGTTCTCCGTTAAGATCAATATATTCCCTTCCCTTTGAAGCAGCATAAATAAAAGTTTTATCGGGATTGACGCTCACATCAACAAGCCCCGGACCTTTAAGCGGAGCAGAAGTAATAATTATGGGGTTTGAAGCTTTTTTCCTGGCAAAACGGGTAAGAAAAACAGAATTATAAACAGCTTGAACAGAGGACATGTATCTGCCGCAATAATTATTTATGGTTCCGTCCCGATCGGTGATGAAACAATTAAACTCTAAACCCTGCAATTTTTCTACGCCGTCGTTTACCTGCTCCATAAACCCTTCATGAAGATTTTCAAGATATTCGATAAACTGTTTTTCAGTGTTTTCAAGAAAGAAAATATCTTTTCGAAGTTCCGATATCTCATAAAGAAGCCTTGTACTTATTTTCTTTGAGTCGTCTATATAAAGAATCTTTAATCTATCTTCGGAAGGGATGTCTTCAAGTGAAAAAAAAGCGTTTTTCAGCGATGCAATAAACTCATGCTCAATCGGCTTATCTTTAAACAGGTTTTCAACAATTTTATATCGAACATCACGGGTCATAGCCATCAGGTTATAAAACTGTTTTAGTGTGCGAATTTCCTGTTTTTCAATAAGAGTTGGATTCATCTTAAATTCCTTTAGTATGCCTATCCGTTTATTTCAGAGGCAAAATGACAATTTAGCATAAACTATAGATAGTTATTCGTTTTTCAAGATTTATAGGCAAAACCTTATAATTAGTTAATTCTATTGGGATATTTTAAAAACCACCTGAGTTAAACGGATAGGCATATCCTTTAAATTTATATAGACCGAAAATTTGACACCTCTCCCACCTAAAGGCCTAAGATTCTCCATCAACGATGTTCCTGAAATTAAGGCGTGTTCATGACGACCTCTCCACTATTGGGCTCATTTCGGTAATAAAAAACGTTATATTTAAGAATAGATGCCTTAAGGCCTGGTGTTTACGAAGGAGACGCCAAATTTTCCGTTCATCCTTATGCAGAATTAACAGATGAGTACAGGAGCAGTATGGCCCAAAGGCATCCATCCTGTTAATTGTTTATGTATATAAAATTAAATTGTGTGTCAAGCCAGTAATTAACACTATATATTGTGTAGGAACGGATAAAGCTGGAATGGTTACCACATAATTTAACAAAACCAATGGTTGCCTAACCATCTGTTGTAACATCATAAAATGAAAGATATTTTATTTTTTAGTGCGGTAAAATCAGGAAAATCTGTTTATTGTCATTTCGATCGATGATTTTAGATTGTTGAGAGGTTGCGATTTCCTAAACCGACCGTAATGGGAAATTTGTCTCCCAGCAATGAGATAGCGTTTGCAAATCTCAGGCCTGACGTAAATTTTAAATTGGGGATCTATCTTTGTGAACGCTCTTTTTTTCCTGCAAATTCGGGGGACAGATTTCCCAATTGCTTTCCCTTTTTTTACAGAAAATGGCGATAAAACTACATCACAACTTGTCAGATGGAATTTCAACTTTTACATTTAAATAAAAACTAAACTACACCTACCGGCATTGGCGCAACCTTATCACCGCCAAGAACATACCCTCCATCCAGACGGATTATGCTACCGGTCATAAAGGGTGCATCCTTTACCAGAAAAAGAACGGCTTTTACAACATCATCAATTGTTCCGGTGCGGCCGCACAGGGTATGGTCAACAATCGCTTTTTTCTGCTCATCTGTCAGCAGTTCCCAGCCTCTGGTTTTCTTCCCGTGCCTTGTTTCGATTATCCCGAGCATAATTTCATTGACCCTCACGTTGGGAGCGCCAATCCTGGCCCCGGTTTCGGTCAGCATGGAAATCCCCCGGTTTGCAGCAGAATATCCTTCATTAAAAATAAAGCTCGCGGGACCGGATCTTCCGACAATCCCTGCAATGGAAGAAAAGTTTATAACAAGCCCGTCACCTGATGCCTTAAGATACGGCAAGGCCGCTTCGAAAACCCACTGCTTTGCCCTAAGGGTTGTGAAAAACTCAAGATCCCACTGCTCCCGAACATAAGGGCCGTGAACGATCGGCCAGCCTCCCCGCTCTATATTATTCACGAGGATGTCAAGCCTTCCAAAATTATCAGCCACCTTTTTTACAAAATCGGAAATGCGCTCCGTATCCAGCAGGTTTACCTTTATAATAAGGTGATCCTGATCCACGGCCTTAAAATCTTCCTGCATCTCCGCAAGGCTCTCTTCCCAGTCATAACAGGTGAGTGCAACCTTTATCCCCTGCTTTGCGAGGGCAAGCCCGACCCCTTTTCCGATTCCTTTTACAGCACCCAGTACCAGAGCGACCTTATCTGTGTTTGCCATAGTGAATTCCTTGCTGATGGTTTCAATGGTTGTCATAATAATTTAACGATCAAAGCGTTCTTCCGACGATCAAGCGGCCTATGAGTGAAGTCTATTGAGGTCATTTGGAAAGTGTTCTTTATGCAGCGCAGCGTCAAATTTGAAACTGTCTGAGGGAGCTTGCGACCGAGTTTTTCAAATTTAGCGGAGCAAATAATAGAACACTCCAAATGCCGCAATCAACGAACGAGGAGGCGTTTGATCATCGTTCAATCGGCATATATTTACGACAAAACATCTATAGAGTCGATTTTCAAGCGCACACAGAAACCTGTCATGCTTTGAAAATGACCTTCTTTACCCATTCCATCCCAAACTTTAAAAGAGCGGTATCCTCTTTCAAGGATTCAAGATGATCCGCATCCATCTTCATATCATCCAGAAGTCCTTTTTCAAAAATATGAACCCTGAAATTATCTATGTCATAACAAGCCATATGAAACATGTGTCTTGACTTCATATCCAGGGCGCCTTGATCACGTTGGTTTTGCAGACTGATAATTTCCATGAGAAGATCGTTCATCTCATTATATTCCAAAAGCCCCTGTCTCTTTACCCATTTCCGTACAATCCAGGTTTTATCCTGCTCAAATCCCCGGCAGTGGGTTTCCCTGATAAGTGCCCAGTGCTCAGTAATTTCACCTGTTTCCCGCGAACGCGAAGCCAGGCGTGCAAGGGGATATGTGCGGCATGAAGCAGGCCTGTTTTCATAGACTCGGCAGCCGTCTTCGGTAACAAAAGGGCATACCAGCTCCCTCTGGTCAGCCGGTTTCAGGGTAACCACCGGGAGGCCTGATTCCGGGCCTGTATGCTGCAGGGTGTATTTTGAAAGAAAATCACTGGAAGTCATTTCAAGTGCATTTTTGAGACGCAAAATATCATACGGTGTAAGAAACTGGTTCAAATCCCTGCAACACTTGTTGAAACATGGAACGTCTCCGTAACATGAGAAACGGAAGGTATCATCCGGTGAAAGTGGAATCATCTCGTCATTCATAAAATATTTTTCCTTCAACAAGTCAAATGAATTAAATTGTAACCGTTACCATCTATTTTTAAAAAAATCCATGCTAATTGAATTCACCCGGCTTTTTACGAAGCCGTCAGAATTCAATGCCGCAATCTGATACTATATATTGTTATATCACATTTGCTATTTCCCATATATTGATATAAAATTCAAAACCTTCAGACAGTCCATAAGTTATAGAAATCAGCTATTCAAAAGTACTTGACAAGCATTTTTACGGGTGGTAATTTTCTCCTTTGGTTTTAAGATATAAAATGATTAGGTTTTTCATAAAAATAGTCTTATTAATCAATACGTTATATGCTTGAGGTTGTATATTTGGGTTATACAATACGTTATATGCTTTAGGTTGTATATTTGGGTTATACAATTTCAGCCAAGCAGAAGCGCGAAGCAGTCGCGCAAATTTCGCCAAGCCCGAGGACAGGATTTGCCGGTTTTTATAACCGAATTTTATCTATCAAAATTTTAAGACAGAATTTTAAGATATTTAAATAGAAACTAATCCATTCAAACCCTCAAGAAAATATTGAAGGGTCACTGTTACGAAGGGGGGTGCAAAAAACCAAAGTTCTATAAAAGCCAATCGATTGAAGTTTAAGTTATAATCATTACAACGCAAAACTTAGGAGGTATATCAATGCCAAGTTTCGTAATTGCTGAAAAATGTGACGGCTGCAAAGGCGGGGATAAAACAGTATGTGAGTATATTTGCCCCAATGATCTGATGGTACTGGAACCGAATTCGATGAAGGCATACAATCAGGAGCCGGATCAGTGCTGGGAATGTTTTTCCTGCGTAAAAATCTGCCCCACCCAGGCTATTGAGGTGAGGGGTTACTCTGACTTTGTGCCTTTGGGAAGCAGCATTATGCCCATGATGGGTACGGAAGACGTTATGTGGACCTGTAAGTTCAGAAACGGAACTCTCAAACGCTTTAAGTTCCCCATCCGGACAACTGATGAAGGAACTGCAAATGCCTATCTGGATCTGAAAGGTAAAGACCTTGACAGCAGCCTGCTTTCAACAGAGGAAGCAGATGGTTTTGAACTGCCTAAACCGCAAACTGTCTAAGCAGAATGTTTTTGTGAAAATCCAGAAAAATGATTAAACCTGAATTTTATTTTTAAGGAGGACATATTATGGCATTACCGAATAAACCTTTGGGAGAACGCAAAGCCGTAAGAGATCCGGAAGTTGAAGAGCGCGAAGTCGATATTCTGATCGTGGGCGGCGGTATGGCAGCCTGCGGCACAGCTTTTGAGATCAAAAAATGGATGAGCGAAGGTCAGACCGTTCTTCTGTGCGACAAAGCCGCAATGGAAAGAAGTGGCGCGGTTGCCCAGGGACTTTCCGCTATTAATACCTATATCGGCGATAATTCACCGGAAGACTATGTCCGGATGGTTCGAAATGACCTGATGGGAATCGTTCGTGAAGACCTTATTTTCGACCTTGGCTGTCATGTGGATGATTCCGTTCATCTGTTTGAGGAATGGGGCCTTCCTATCTGGAAAAAAACCGAGGAGGGCAAAACCCTGGACGGTAAAAAAGGCCAGAAGCTGGGCACTCTAAAATCGGGCGCGGCGCCGGTTCGTACCGGCAAATGGCAGATCATGATCAACGGTGAATCCTACAAGAGAGTTGTTGCTGAAGCAGCTAAACTGGCTCTGGGCGATGACAACATTCTTGAGAGATGCTTTATTGTTGAACTGCTCACCGATGCAAACAATCCGGGTCAGATTGCCGGTGCGGTTGGCTTTTCTGTTCGTGAAAACAAAGTCTATATCATTAAATGCAAGACCATGATGATTGCCTGCGGCGGTGCGGTTAACATTTATCAGCCCCGTTCGGTTGGTGAAGGTAAAGGCCGTGCATGGTATCCGGTATGGAACGCAGGTTCAACATACACCATGGCTCTCCGTGCAGGCGCAGAACTCTCCATGATGGAAAACCGTTTCACCCCGGCCCGATTTAAAGATGGTTACGGTCCGGTTGGCGCATGGTTCCTTCTGTTCAAGGCAAAAGCATTGAACGGTCTGGGCGAAAACTTTGCCGGCAGCGATGCAGCAAAAGCCGAGCTTGAGAAATACGCACCTTACGGGACCGCAGCCATTACACCGACCTGTCTGCGTAACCATTTGATGCTGTTTGAAATGAAAGAAGGCCGTGGTCCGATTATGATGGATACGGTTTCAGCTCTTGCCGAACTTGGGAAAACCATGGATAAGAAAGAACTCAAGCATCTGGAATCAGAAGCCTGGGAAGATTTCCTTGACATGACATGCGGACAGGCCAACCTCTGGTGTGCTCAGAACTGTGAACCGGAAAAGAAGAATTCCGAAGTTATGCCGACCGAACCTTATCTGCTGGGCTCCCATTCAGGCTGCTGCGGTATCTGGACTTCAGGCCCGGATTTTGACTGGGTCCCGGATTCATACAAAATCAGACATAATGGCAAAGTCTACAACAGGATGACCACAATTGCCGGTCTGTTCACATCTGGTGACGGTGTTTCAGGCTCCGGCCACAAGTTCTCCTCAGGTTCTCATGCTGAAGGTCGTATGGTTGCCAAAGAAATGGCAAAATTTGTCCGTGACAATGCGGATTTCACACCGACCATCAAAGAAACCAAAGAAGAGCTGGTTGACATGATTTACAAACCGGTCAGAACCTATCTTGACAATGTTGAGTATACCACAGCTGCCGACATCAACCCGAATTACATCAAACCGAACGGAATGATGTATCGGATGATGAAAGCCACCCATGAATATGGTGCGGGAACAGCAACATACTACATGACAACCAGTAAAAATCTTGAGGTTGTTCTTGATCTGCTTGAAACCATGCGCGCTGACTGTGAAAAACTGGCTGCCGGAGATCTTCATGAGCTCATGAGAGCCTGGGAAATTTATCACAGGCTGTACACGGTTGAAGCTCATCTCCGTCATATACAGTATAGAAAAGAAACCCGTTATCCCGGGTTCTACTATCAGGCGGATCATCCTGGACAGGATGACGAAAACTGGTTCTGCTTCACCAACTCCTCTTATGACAAAGCAACCAATGAGTGGAGCTTAAAGAAAGTAGACTATGTGAAGATTATTCCTGACGCATAGAACCGGATGACGAACACGAATCGTCAATCAATAAACCTCCAGGCGCCTTCGGGCACCTGGAGGTTTTTATTAACAACCAGAGAGTTCAGGAATGTTGCCCGTTTCCGGGCGGTATCCAGGGCATGTTGATCTGTGCCGGAATGCCTAAGGGTTTTATCTCAGATTCATAACTATGAAATCCTTACGGATTTTGACACATCCGCCGGAAGGATATCGCCCTTATGGGAATTTTTTTGACTAAATTGATAATTTTTATGCACGGAGGGATAGCATGACAACAGACAACGCGGCCCCTGCTAGCGGAAGCATATTGGTAGTCGGAGGAGGGATAAGCGGGCTTACGGCGACCCTCGAAGCTGCCGAAGTCGGATATGAAGTGTTCCTGGTCGAAAAAAATCCATACCTGGGCGGAAGGGTTTCACAGCTTAACCAGTATTTTCCCAAGCTGTGCCCTCCCACTTGCGGTCTTGAAATTAACTTCAAAAGAATCAAGGATACTCCAAAGGTAAAGGTTTTCACCCTTGCCGAAGTTGAAAAGGTAACCGGAACACCTGGTAATTATGATGTTACCATTAAATTGAATCCGCGCTACGTCAACGAAAACTGCACGGCATGCGGCGCATGTGAAGAAGCCTGCCAGACCGAAATCACAAATGAATTCAATTTTGGAATGGACAGAATCAAAGCCGCTTATCTGCCCCATAATATGGCATTCCCCATGCGGCACACCATCTCCCCCCAGATCAAGGGAACAGATGATGCAAAAAAATGCCTGGAAGCATGCAAATACGATGCAATCGATTTTGACATGGAACCGAAAACACTTAACCTGAATGTGGGTTCCGTGATATGGGCAACCGGATGGGAACCGTATGATGCTACCCGGATCGACAACCTGGGATTTGGTCAGTATCAGAACATCGTCACAAACATGATGCTGGAACGTCTGGCCGCACCCAACGGGCCGACAAAAGGAAAAATTCTCCGCCCTTCAGATGACAAAGAACCTGAAAGCATTGCATTTGTACAATGCGCAGGATCAAGGGATGAAAACCATTTGCCTTACTGCTCATACATTTGCTGCATGGCCTCTCTGAAACAGGCCACCTATGTGCGCGAACGGTATCCGGAAGCAAAAATCTATGTCTTCTACATTGATCTCAGGACCCCGGGCAACCGTTATGAAAAATTCTACAAAAAGATCAAGGAAGATGAAAACATCTTTTTGATCAAAGGCAAGGTCGCCGAGGTGAGTGAAGAGGCGGGAACCGGAAATATTACCGTTGTTGCTGAAAATGCGGTCACCGGAGAGAAAATCAAGCAGACCGTCGATATGGCGGTTCTTGCAACCGGTATGCAGCCGACTGCGGCAAACGCCAAACTTCCGGCAGATCTGAAATATACGGAAGACGGTTTTATCGTAAATGATTTTGCAGCGGGCGGCATGTTTGCAGCAGGTTGTGCCAACAAACCGGCCGATGTGGTCTCATCCAATCAGAATGCAACCGGTATGGCCCTGAAGGCGATTCAAACCCTGGTGAAGAGGTAGGAGGTTAACCATGGATAAAAAGTATGGTGTATATATATGCACAGGCTGCGGAATCGGTGACGCCCTTGATATGAAGGATCTTTGCGGGGTACCCAAGGAGGAAGGCCTTCCGGTGGAGACCCACCAGTTTCTGTGCAGTAAAGAAGGTGTTGATTTGATTAAAAAAGATATAGATGAAAAGGGCACAAATACCCTGGTCATCGGTGCCTGCTCCAGGCGTGTCAATTTCGACACGTTCAGGTTTGACGGATGTATTGTGGAAAGAGTCAACCTGAGGGAACAGGTGGTCTGGTCTCATCCCAGATCAGAGTATCCGGCTCTCACTGAAGAACAAAAAGATAGCGAGGAACACTTTGACAGAC
>JAQYVL010000231.1 GCA_030145525.1 Desulfobacterales bacterium | reverse complement strand
CCGAAAACTGGGTATATATCTTTGTGAGCGCTCTTTTTTCCTGCAAATTCGGGGGACAGATTTCCCAATGGATTTCCCTTTTTTTACAAAAAATATTGTGTTAATCAGACGAACATACTGCAGCCTGAAATCGGGACCTGTATGTGTAGCGTCCATGCTGCGGTTTTGCTTCCCTTCATATCCGTGTCATTTTGTGGACCGGTACGACAGTCAACCGTTCTACATGTTTATGAAAAGCCACCCGGTTTCCATGCTATTGATATCTTACGTTACCGCTCGCAAAGCTCAACCAGAATCCCGCTTGTGGATTTGGGGTGCAGAAATGCTATCTTTGCGCCTCCCGCACCTTTCCTCGGTTTTTCATCAATCAGCCGGATGCCTTTTTCCTTCAGCTCTTCCAGAGCTTCCTCAATGTTTTCAACCCTGAATGCAATATGTTGAAGTCCTTCACCTCTTTTTTCTATGTATTTTGCAATCGGCCCATCCGGCGCTGTTGATTCGAGAAGTTCGACCTCGCTTTCGCCTACCGGGAAAAAAGCGGTTGTAACTTTTTGCTCGGCAACGGTTTCAGAGCCTTCAAAGTCAAGACCCAGTACATCTGTCCAGAATTTTTTTCCGTTTTCAATGTTATTTACCGCAATACCAAGGTGATCAATTTTAAGGATTTTCATTTATAACTCCCGTTATTTAATAAGTTAAAATAAGTCTATTTGCTTTTTTCGATGACCCGTTTAAAACCGGGTATCGCTTTACTTATGGTTTCATCCGCCACGCAGAATGCAATTCTGAAATGGCCGGGGCCTCCGAATCCGCTTCCCGGAACAGTCAGGATAAGTTCTTCCTGAAGGGCTTTTACAAATTCAATATCATCCGGAATGGGTGATTTCGGGAACAGATAAAATGCGCCTTTAGGTTTTTCAAACTCATACCCGCATTCGGAAAGACCGTCGCATAGAAGGTCCCGCTTCCGGGCGTACATGGAGATGTCGACACTTGTGCCCTGCAATGATCCCACGACACGCTGCATCAGGGCAGGTGCATTGACGAACCCTAAAATCCTGTTGGCAAGTGCCATCCCGGCAAGGAGCTCTTTTTTGTATTCTGCTTCCGGATTTACGGCAATAAATCCGATACGCTCTCCGGGAATGGAAAGGTCTTTTGAAAAGGATGTTGTCAGAATACTTTCCGCATAGCAGGAAAAAAGGCTCGGAACTTCGATGCCGTCATAGATGATTTTTCGGTATGGTTCATCTGAAATCAGATAAATGGTCCTTCCGAGTTCGCTGCTTTTTTTCCGGAGGGTCTCTCCCAGATTTTCAAGACTTTCCCGGCTGTAAACCTGTCCTGTCGGGTTGTTGGGGGAATTGATGAGAATTGCCCTGGTTTTATCGGTAATGGCAGATGAAATCCCCTGAATATCAAGCGTAAAATCCGGATTCGAAGGTACGGTTACCAGTTTTCCTCCGTGGTTATCGGCGTAAAAACCATACTCTACAAAAAATGGTGCAGGCGTAATTACCTCTTCGCCGGGATTAAGCAGGGCTTTCAGGATAACATTCAGACCGCCGGCAGCGCCGCAGGTCATTATTACTTCCTGTGCGGAGATGGGTGTTTTCTGTTCTTTTGTCAGGTACTCGGCAACATTGCGGCACACCTGCGGGTATCCGACGTTCGGCATATAGGCATGGTCGCCCGGGCCGTCTGCATTTACCAGATCTTTAAGGACTTTCCCAAACATATCAGGTGGTTGAATGTTGGGGTTTCCCAGACTGAAGTCAAATACATTCTCTGCTCCATGTTTTCCTTTCAGCTGCGCACCCTCTTCGAACATTTTTCGGATCCAGGAGGATTTTGTAATAAAGCTTTCGATTTTTCCGGCGATTGTCATGTAAGTGCCTCCGGCTTAGTGTCCGTCTATTAATGGTTATTTTGTCCGATATCTGCGTTGCGCGTAAATTTTAATCCTCAAAATATATCCAAATATTCCTTTGGTTAAAATTTTTGCGCGCCTTGATCTCAAACAAAGTATCTCATTAATGGATGGACACTGCTATGATTGTTTTTATATCAGGTTGAAGGTTTAAATCCTGTTGTAGATAAGACTATCGTGTTATTCGACATTTTCTACGGCCTCAATCTCCGGAATCTCTTCTTTTAATATTTTTTCAATTCCGTTTTTAAGTGTCATCTGAGACATTGGGCAGCCGGCGCATGCGCCCTGCAATTTGACTTTTACGATTTTGCCTTCAATGCCGACAAGCTCAACATCGCCGCCGTCTCTTTGTAGCATGGGTCTGATTTTATTCAAGGCTGTCTGGACTTTTTCGAGCATGGTGTTCCTCCTTATGAATTAAATGATTTCAATTTTGACGTTTTTGGTAAAAATCCTTTTTAAACTCATGGAACGTATCGTTTTTGACAGCGCTGCGTATATCCTTCATAAGAGTCAGATAATAATGTATATTATGAATGGTATTTAGACGATATGCAAGAAGTTCTCTTGTCATGTAAAGATGGCGCAGGTAAGCTGAAGAATAGTTGCGGCATGTATAACAGCCGCAGTTCGGATCAGCCGGCCCTGTTTCGGCCCGGTAGCGGGCGTTGCATATATTGATCGAGCCATGACTTGTGAATAGCTGGCCATTTCTTGCGTTGCGCGTCGGCATGACGCAGTCGAACATGTCCGCACCAAGGGAAACAAGCTCAACCAGATCTTCCGGTGTTCCCACACCCATAATATATTTTGGTGCTTCGTAAGGAAGCAGGGGCAGTGTAATGTCTGCCATTTCAAGCATGAGGTTTTTTGGTTCACCCACACTAAGACCGCCAATGGCATACCCGGGAAAATCGAGCTCTGCGATGCTTTCAGCCGATATTTCTCTTAATTTTTTGAACATTCCTCCTTGAACGATTCCAAACAGGGCATTTTCACGGGTTGTTTTCATCCAGGCTTGTTTGCACCGCCCGGCCCATCTGGCTGTCAGCTCGATAGCTTTCTCAGCTTCATCCTTTTCAGCTGGATAGGCAATGCACTGGTCAAGGCACATCATGATATCGGAATTAAGGCATGTCTGTATTTCAACAGCCTTTTCCGGCGTCAGCATATGGGTTGAACCATCAATATGAGACTGAAATGAATAGCCCTGTTCTGTAATATTGGAGAGCCTGGCGAGAGAAAATATCTGAAATCCTCCGCTGTCTGTAAGAATCGGTTGGTTCCAGTTCATGAACTTGTGAAGGCCGGAAAATTTTTCGATAACTTCGCAGCCGGGCCTTAAGTAAAGGTGATAAGTGTTTCCCAGAATGATTTGAGCCCCGCATTCGGCAAGGTCCTCGGGGGTCAGGGATTTTACAGTTGCAAGTGTGCCCACCGGCATAAAAACGGGGGTTTCAATTCTGCCGTGACAGGTTTCAATGATCCCGGTTCTGGCGCTTGTGGTTTTTGATTTTGCAGTGATGTTAAATTGCATCGAATTGTATCGTCATTCCTTTATGGTTTATACATAAATTCAACATTCTTAAAATTTGAAACGCTCACTTTAGGTTTTAATGAATAAACATAGCATCCCCGTAACTGTAAAATCGGTATTTTTCCCGGATTGCCTCTCTGTAAGCCGCAAGGATTTTTTCGCGTCCCGCAAATGCCGATACCAGCATAAGAAGTGAGGATTTCGGGAGGTGAAAATTGGTAATCATGCTGTCTACTGTCCGAAATCTGTATCCCGGATAGATGAAAAGGTCACAATTTCCATTTCCATGTTTCACGACTCCGGCATCATCCGTAGCGTATTCGAGGGTTCTGACGGAGGTTGTGCCCACGGCAATGATCCTTCCCCCTTCCATCTTTTTTTGGTTGATTACTTCTGCAGCTTTCTTGGGGATAAAATACCTTTCCGAATGCATTTTGTGCTCTCTGATATCCTCAACCCGTATGGGTAAAAATGTACCGTAGCCGACATGCAGGGTAATTTCAACTATCGGTATTCCTTTTGATTTTATTTTTCGGAGAAGCTCCCGGGAAAAATGAAGGCCGGCTGTGGGAGCGGCAATTGCTCCTTTTTTTTCAGCATAGACGGTTTGATAAGCGGTTCGGTCATCGCATGCAGGCGGGTCTTTTTCTCGTTTTATATATGGGGGAAGAGGAACATTGCCGATCCTGTCAAGGGTTTGTGCAAAATCCTCTTTCAAGATAAAGCAGGCCTGGTAGATACCGTCCTTAAACCCCGTAATCCTGGCTTTGAGTTCCGTGTCAAAGAACAGTAAAGTGCCTGTTTTTAGACGTTTGGAGGCTTTAATCAGGCATGAACACTCAAACTTTCCATTTTTCTTAAGACGTTCCAGGCCGCCGGTATAATCCAGAATAAGGAACTCAACCTTTCCTCCGGTTTCCTTCTGTCCGACAAGCCTTCCCGGCACAACCCTGGTGTTGTTGACAACAATCAGATCTCTCGAAGAAAGAAGGCCGGTTATTTCAAAAAATGAACGGTGTGCAATGCCGCCTGAATCTCGATCAAGAACAAGAAGCCTTGACTGGTCTCTCTGACTGGCAGGCTCCTGGGAAATAAATTCCTCCGGAAGGGTAAAGTCATAGTCAGATAGCTGGTACATTTATTTTTAAACCTATTTTTTACCGAGGTATACCAACCCGAGCCCTGTCAGCATAAGCACAAAACCAAATGTACGAAGAGCACTGTCCGGCATTTCGATAACTTTCATGACAACCAGCTTTATTTTTTCAGGAAATGCAAAATAAGGAAGTCCTTCAACAATCATGGTCATACCGATAACGCATAGGAAAAAATTCATTATACAGCCCCTGTAAAAACAGCTAAAAAAGCTTAATTCCGTTGTAAGCCTCCACCTGTGAAACAGATGGCTTGCAAAAATCAGAAAGCCCACCGCTTAAAATAAGGAGAAGATTGCAAAAAATTATCAATTTAGATAAGATTCCCTTAAATGGTGGAAGCTTTTGTTATCAACAAAGTTGAATTATAATATCCGAGATGAGGTTTTGTCAAAAAAAAGAAATAATGTCTACAGACTTTAATGACAGTCAGCTTGTCCAGGATGGTTTTACTGGATGAGATTCCTGAGCCGAATGCCGGGCAACAAGTTGCAATTTAATTAAAAATTGAAGAAAAGATACAATCTGCGTGCGTATTAATAACGTGAACAGCTCTTTGTCATGTTTTTCGTTTAGTGTAAGTTTCTGAAACAATTGAAATGATCGTCAATGAAATTGACAGGGTTTCTTCTCTTTAGTATCGTAGCCTTTACTTTTTTGATATGAATCATATTTTTATGTTGGAAATGGATTGTATCAATTTTAAACAAAGGGAATAATATGGAATTCGAACCAGTTATCGGGCTTGAGATTCATGCCCAGCTAAAAACCAAATCAAAAATTTTCTGCTCCTGTTCAACGGAATTCGGCGCTCCTCCCAATACCCACGTTTGCCCTGTCTGTCTGGGGATGCCCGGTGTGCTTCCGGTGCTTAATAAGAAGGTTGTTGATTTCGCCTTGCGCATAGCTGTGGCAATCGGATGCAGGATTGCAGAAACCAGCCGTTTTGCAAGAAAAAATTATTTTTATCCGGATCTTCCAAAGGGTTATCAGATTTCTCAGTATGAACTTCCCATTGCAGAATTTGGGCAGATAGAAATCGATGTTGAAGGGACCCGTAAAAAAATTGGGATTACAAGGATTCACATGGAAGAAGATGCCGGAAAGTTGAATCACGATCCAAACCGCCCCTTGAGCCATGTAGATCTGAACAGAACAGGTGTGCCTCTGATCGAGATCGTGAGCGAACCTGACTTGCGCTCACCCGAAGAAGCAGGCGCCTACCTGAGAAAACTCCGGTCAATCCTGAGATATCTTGAGATCTGTGACGGAAATATGGAAGAGGGAAGTTTTAGATGTGATGCAAATATTTCTCTTCGTCCAAAAGGTCGGGAAGAGTTAGGGACAAGGGCTGAGTTAAAAAATCTGAATTCTTTCAAACATGTCGAAAAGGCAATTCAATATGAGATCAGGCGCCAGCAGGCTGTCCTTGAAGAGGGTGGAGAAGTAATTCAGGAGACAAGACTCTGGAGCCCTGATTCGGGCAAAACGAATTCCATGCGCGGCAAAGAGGAAGCCCATGACTACCGGTATTTCCCGGATCCGGATCTACTTCCACTGGTTATTGATGATGAATGGATTCAAAAAGTAAAAGAGGAACTTCCGGAACTTCCGGACGATAAAACAGAGAGATTTGTAGAACAGTATAAACTTCCTGTAAGTGATGCCGAACGCCTGACCTCCGCAAGGGAACTCGCAGAATATTTTGAAGAATGCCTGAAGACCTTTCCTGAGCCAAGGCCTGTATGCAACTGGATTACAGGAACTCTTCTCGGGCTTTTAAACGCTCAAGGGAAAACTATTGAAGACTCTCCGGTTTCCGCTGAAAATCTTGGAGGACTGCTAAAGCTTGTTCAAGAGGATGTAATCAGCGGGAAAATTGCGAAAACCGTTTTTGATGAAATGGCTGTGAGCGGGAAGCCGGCAAAGCAGATAGTTGAAGAGAAGGGATTGATTCAGGTTACGGACGTTTCAGCCATAGAAGAAGTTGTTTTAAAAGTTCTCGAAAGCTCTCCAAAAGAAGTAGAAGCATTTAAGAACGGGAAAAAGAAACTTATGGGCTTTTTTGTGGGCCAGATCATGAAGGAGACCAGAGGAAAAGCAAATCCGAAAATTGTGAATGAGCTTCTTCGAAAAAAGCTTGAAGGGTAAGTTTGTTTCCGGAATTCAGGGATTAGGAATTAACGGCATGCTGTCGAATTAACCTGGAGCGATTCTTCATGCCGTTAATTTGTCATTGGATGGAGATGATTTTACAATAATCAAAAATAAGATTTGTTTGACTTAACAGCCACCAACTATGATATCTGTTCATTGAGCAAAGTTTGGATATTCTCAAT
>JAQYVL010000230.1 GCA_030145525.1 Desulfobacterales bacterium | reverse complement strand
TATTTTGATGGGGATTATGCTTATCTTTATTTACCATCAGAAAGCATATCAAGTTTATCGTCTTCAGAATAATTTTATAAACAGCTTCACTCATGAACTCAAAACTCCGGTAACCTCACTCAAGCTTTATCTGGAAACTTTTTTACGATATGAACTTTCAGGCGAAGATCGCAAGAAGTACATCCACTATATGCTTTCGGATATAGGGCGTCTGTCCGAGAATATCAGCAGCATTTTGAATATCGCCAATATTGAAAGTAAAAGCTATAAAGGCGAATTCATCGAATCTGATCTGATCAATGTGGTCAGACAGTTCTGTGAAAATAACAAACACCTTTTCCAAAGCTGCAAAATAAATATCCGTAACAAATCGTCGGGCGAACCGATTTTATTTTCAATTGATCTTTCTTTGTTTGAAATGCTTTTAATGAATATTCTGATAAACGCAATCAAATACAACAATTCAGAAATACCCTGCATCAATATAGAGTTTGAGAAGAAAAACAGAAAACTGCTGATTGTTTTTTCGGATAACGGTATCGGACTGGATAAGGCCGATATTAAAAAAATATTTAAAAAATTTTATCAGGTCGGTAAAGCCGACAACATGTCTGCAAGAGGGAGCGGAATCGGTTTGAACCTTGCGCAGAACATTGCAAAAATACATAAAGGGAAAATTACTGCAAAAAGCAGCGGCAAAGGAAAAGGTACGACATTTATTCTGACTCTTCCGCTCAAGGAATCAAAATCAAAATCCGGAAAGGAATTTCATGAGGAGATTCGATAAAAAACGTATTTTAATTGTTGAAGATGAAAAACATATCGCTGAGGGGCTCAGGCTGAATATTTCTTTTCAAGGGCATGATGCCATGATTGCCGAAAACGGTACGTCAGCACTGCAGCTGTGGAAGGAATGGAATCCGGATCTTATTGTCCTTGATATAATGCTTCCGGGCATAGACGGGTTATCCGTACTTCAAAATATCCGTCTTGAAGATGAACAGATACCGATTCTCATCCTGTCCGCCAAAACAACCGTTGATGATAAGATAAAAGGTCTTTCTTATGGTGTAGATGACTATATGACGAAACCGTTTAAGCTCGAAGAGTTTCTGCTTCGTATTGAACGAATGCTCAAACGCGTTTCTCTTTACAAAACTGAAAACGGTTCAAATCACCTAAACGGTTTATCCGTTCCTAAAATATACGAGTTCGGAACCAATCGTGTTAATTTTGAAAAATCTAAAGCCTTTTGCAAAAGAGGTGAGATCAATCTGACTGAACAGGAGATCAAGCTTCTGAAACTTTTTATTACAAACAAAGGCAAGCCCCTGTCCAGAAAAAAACTGCTTGAAATCGGATGGGGATATGCCGGGGTAACTTCAACTCGCACGGTTGACAACTTTATTGTTCGATTTAGAAAATATTTTGAAGATAACCCTAAAAAGCCTGTCTTCTTTAAGAGCTTAAGGTCTGTGGGGTACATGTTTAATCCTGACTAAAACCGGTTCTAATTATTTTATGCAAACCTTTCGAACCTGCAAGAGATCGCAGTTCCCCAGAAATATTTTTTCAATTCCATCCTGTTTCAATGTTCTCATACCGTCGTTTATGGCCTGACCACGAATTTCTTCCATTGGAGAATTGAGCTGAATCAGTTTCTTCATCTGATCCGTACCCATAAGAAGTTCATGAATTCCCATCCTGCCGCGGTATCCGGTGTTGGTACAGACTTCACACCCTTCAGTCTTATAAATAGTAAGATCATCCGTGTATTGTATTCCTGTTTTTTCAAACTCTTCAGGCCCACCATATTCTCTTACGAGTTCGTCAAATTCAGCCTGGACTGGATGGTAGGATCTTTTGCAGCTTTTGCATAAAGTGCGAACCAGACGCTGAGCCAGAATGCATAAGATAGCGTCCGCAAAATTAAAAGGATCCATTCCCATATCCAGAAGGCGGGTAATGCTTTCCGGAGCACTGTTGGTATGCAGTGTCGAGAACACAAGGTGGCCGGTAAGGGAAGCTTCGATGCCGATATGAGTGGTTTCTTTGTCTCGCATCTCGCCAACCATAATGACATCCGGGTCAGCACGCAAAAAAGCGCGCATGGCCGCTGCGAAATCAAACCCGATTTTTGGTTTAACCTGCACCTGCCGAAGGCCTTTCTGGGTAATTTCAACGGGGTCCTCGGCGGTCCAGATTTTGGTTTCAGTTTTATTGATATATCCTAAGGCGGAATGGAGCGTCGTTGTCTTACCGGAACCGGTAGGGCCGCATACAAAGATGATACCATAAGGCTGTGTGACAACACTTATGAAGTTTTCATAATTATATTTTGAAAAGCCCATCTGGCGAAGAGGAATGGGTTCACCAGCAGCCAGAATACGCATAACGACATCTTCGAGCCCCCCCTGCGTCGGTATGGTGGCAACACGAAGTTCTACATCCAGGCCGCTATATTTTTTAAATTTAATTTTTCCATCCTGAGGCTTACGGCGTTCAGCAATATCCAGGTCAGACATGATCTTGATGCGGGATACAACAGCGGCCTTATACTGATAGGGAATTGTCTGGTAGAGCGTACAGGCACCGTCAACACGAATTCGGACCCGGGTATTATTTTTGCCCGGATATGGCTCAATATGAACATCTGAGGCATTTCGGGCATGTGCATCGAGAATGATCTTATTTACCAACTGGACAACTGCGCTGCTTTCCTCATCCAAGTGAGAGACATCCTCTTCAATCTCATCGTCTTCATCCTGGAGCCTGGACAGGATGTCATCTATGGACGCAAGCTCCTTTTCATCCTGTGTAAAAAGATCGATATATGCGAGTATGTCCGCCTTGAACGCAATATTAAACTTAATTTTCCGCCCGGAGAACAGAGATTTAATTTCACCGTTTCTCTGCAAATCATGAGGGTCATCAATGGCGATAATAACCGATCCATCATTATTATCAACCCGAAGAGGCACCCAAAAGTTATTCCGCATAAAAGGGACCTTGACGCCCGATAAAAGGTCACCGGGTATCGGGGCATGTTGGTTGTAAACGATAAACGGTACGTCGTAATGTCTGCTTAGTGATTCACCGATCTCACTTTTCGGGACTTTATAGTCCTTTATCATTATTGTTTCGATCGGCTCTTTTTTTTCTCTTGAGTCAAAAATTACCTTTTTGAGTTCTTTCTGGGTTAGAATGTGATTTTCGAGGAGATAATCATATTTGCTTTTTCGGCCGCTCTTTCCGACAGCCATTCGCTTCTGGTTATAAAAACCGATTCCCAGTGTCTCGGACAGTTCCAAAACATTTTTTTCATCAACCTCGCTGAATGAATCGCCGTATTTTCGATTAATCAGCTGTATTCCGCCCAAAAGCAGTTTTTTGAATATAATTGGAGCAACGAGGACCTGGGCTGTTCGGATACCGGTCTTTTCATCCCAGCTTCGATCAAATTTCAGAACAGGGTCAATCACTTTCAGCTCAGCATCATCATAGACATCTTTGATGTTTACCATTTTTTGTTTGTATGCCGCATAGCCGGCTATGCTTTTGGGAGAGATGGGAATACGGATTTCCTCGATTTCGTCACCGGATTTAAATCTTGAAACAAGCTCGCGTTGAATACCATCAACATAGTAGATCGTAAGCCGCTCCGCATCGAAAAGTTCAGTGATATCATTTTTCAGATCAATTAAAATTTCATCAAGGTTTGATGCGGCAAAGATCTTCTTGTTGAGTTCCTGAGATTTTGTCCGAAACTCGACCTCGGATCTCAAATTTTGAACACTTGAATCGTTTTTATTCTCCGTATCCGTTGGCATTATCAGGACCTCACTTTATTAGAAGAAAAAATAATTACGCTGCATTTTCGGGTGTAATTAAAAGTGTTGGTAATAATTATTTCAGCAAGGTATTTATCTTTAAATAATTTTATGTTTTCAGCAAGTTAAAAAACATAATGCCGAATGAAATACACAGTTTCCCAACACTTTTAATTACACCCTGCATTTTCCCTCATGATTTACAATCGAATTTGTATGGAGTATGACATCCTTTAGAAATATTAATCTTAATCGTTTTTGCCTGGTTTCCGAAAAAAGGCCATAATCTTTTTACTGCCGCCTGCAAGGAGTAAAATTCCAATCAGGTAAAGGCACAAATGAATAAAAAACAGCCCTGATGAGAACTGTCTGATCTGCTCAATTTTTGGCATTACCTGCGGAATTCGATAAAAAACCCCCAGACCCGCTGCTGCAAGCATGATTCCCCAGACCAACTGAAATCTGTTTTTCTTGTCATTCATGAATGAATGTTTCTGTAACAAATAAAGATGCTCTTTCTCAATACATTATAGCCCTATATATCCCCAATCATGACATGATGTCAAATCCGTTTCGGTCTGTAAATTATATTTCTTCCTGTTCAAGCGCTTCCAGCTCCTTATCAAAGAGGATTTTTTCTTTCATCAGTTTTTCTGTTAAATCCTCAAGCTGATCGAAAAGCTGATCGATGGATGACTGGCAGCTATGAATCGATTGTGACAGGGCTACAATTTTTTCACCATCCCCGGTTTGTGAAGCATCCTGCATGGATCGGTTGTTTTTGTCCATATCCGTCTCCAGCATTTCAATTTCATCTTCAATCGCTTCTATCCGTTTTTCGATGGGTCCGGTAATTTTAGCCCGTTTTGTTATGATTTGAGACCGCCTTCGTCTGATTTCCTTTTTCGAAAGCTTGTCGGTCTGAAAAATTTCTTTATTTTTTAAAGCTGAGAGCCCACCTGTTTCCATTTCATCATACCACCCTCTTTTTTCAAGAAAAGACTGGTAAGTACCCTCAAATAATGAAGCCCCCTCTTCCTGAAAAACAACAAGCTTTTCGGCAAGCGCGTGCAGAAACATCTCATTATGGGTTACCATAACGACGGCGCCTTCAAAGCTGTCAATAGCTGCCAGCAAAGCATCGCAGGATTCCATGTCAAGATGGTTTGTAGGTTCATCCAGAAGCAGGAGATTTACGGGAGTGGCCAGGAGTTTTCCGAGCATAACACGGCTTTTTTCGCCACCGGATAAAACGCTGATTTTTTTCAGGGCGTCATTGCCCTCAAACATCATGGCTCCGCAGAGATTTCTGGCTGTCTGCTGATCGACATCCGGGTGTGTATAGAGTATCTCTTCGGCAACTGTTTTCGAATCATCCAGACTTTTGATATTTGTCTGTTCGAAAAGTCCGGATTCAATACCGGGGTTGTAGATCACTTCACCATGCATAGGGTTGAGTTTTGCGGAAAGCAGCCTGAGAAGTGTTGTCTTTCCTTTTCCATTTTTTCCGACAATGCAAATCCTGTCACCCGCACTGATAGCCAGGTTCAAGCCTGTAAAAAGAGGTTTTCCCGGATCATAGCCGAATGTGAGGTTTCGAACACGCATGACGGTTTTCCCTTTGTACACCCTGCTTTTGAATGAAAAATCAAGTGTCTTGATTTTTTCCAGCCTATTTTTTTTGTCAAGCTTTGAGAGAGTCTTGACCCTTGACTGTACCATGTTTGCCAGACGCGCTTTTGCTCTGAATCGGCTGATGAAAAGTTCCATCTCTTTTTGCCGCTTTTCGTCATTCAGTCTGGTTTTCTCATAGATTTCCTCATCCTGTGCCAGTTGAGAATAATATTTTCCTGTGTCTCCGGCAATCTTACGAATTTTTTTGCGATGAATGCCGAGTGTATGCGTCACAACTTTGTCCATGAATCCTCTGTCATGTGTAATCAACATAATTTCATGTCGCCAGTTCAGGAGAAATCTTTCTATCCACCGGATGGATGTAATATCAAGATAATTGGTCGGTTCGTCCAGAAGAAGGAGGTCCGGTTCCGATACCAGGACCTTGGCAAGGTTCAGACGGACCTGGTAACCACCCGAAAAGAGGCTTGGGTGTTTCTGCATCTCCTCACCGGAAAACCCAAGTCCTGCAAGAATTTTTTCAGCCTTCCAGTGATGATCCTTTTCCGATTCCATAAGGCCGCCCATACATTCACCAAGGACGGTTTCCTTTTTGAAATCAATTTTCTGACGGACATAACCGATTCTATAATATTTTGGTGCGGATATCTGCCCGGAGTCCGGTTTCTCATCACCGGTTAACATTCTAATAAGAGTCGTCTTCCCATGACCGTTGCGCCCTACTAGTCCGATTCGCTCTCTGGGGTTTATTTTAAAATGCATTTCCTGAAAAAGGATATGGCTTCCAAAACTTTTTGACAGATTTTCCACGCTGATCATTTTTTTACCTTCTCATATTTTCAAAACCGGCCATGGGTTATATCTGAAAAAAATGTCATGGCCTGCGGCCTGAAACAAAAAACTCGACCGGCACTGATTTTTTTAAAAAAAATGTGGACATTGAACCCCAATTCATCTTAAGTATATTCTTTCGTTTTGGTGTCGTCAATATTATTGAAATAGAATGTTTAGCATGCATAGTGTTACCTTTGAAACATGAATATCAACAGGTAAAGATTCATGAAAAGAATACAGATATTTTTATTCTCATTCGTGCTGATAATTGGAACCGGTATGAATGGTTTTGCATTGAGTACCGATTCACCCGAAGAAAAAAAGTGGTCTCTTTCTGACCTCTACCAGAGGGCTCTTGATTTTTCTGAGACAATAAAAATAGCGGAAAAAGAACTGATTGTGGCAGAAAAGGATAAGGATCGAGCATTTGCCGTTCTGGTACCACGGTTTACTGCTTACGGCGGTTACAAGCGCTACCAGGAGGACAAAATAGAAATTCCTGAATCCGCCTGGAGCTATGGAGCCCGATTTGACCAGTCATTTACACTGAACGGCAAGGAGCTTATAGCCCTTGGCATGGCAGAAGACCAGATTGCTAAAACCGGTATGGACCTGAACGATTTAAGAGAATTCATTTTATTTCAAGTTGCGGCTGGTTATTTTGATATCCTGAAAGCCATCAAAAGAAAAGAGATCGCACAGACCAATGTCAGCCGCATGGAAACCCATAAAGATGCGGTTCTTGTCCAGTTAAAGCTGGAAAATGCTTCAAAAACAGAGCTTTATCGAACTGAGGCAACGCTTTCCGGGTATAAAACCGAGCTGGTTATAGCGGAGAATAACGTGTTTTTATCCCGGGCCAGGCTCATGAGGCTGGTTGACCTTCCTGAAAATTTCAGGATCAAGGTACCGGA
>JAQYVL010000229.1 GCA_030145525.1 Desulfobacterales bacterium | reverse complement strand
GCATAGTTAGTCTATTCCGCAATTATACAAGATGAAGCGCAACAAAGAAATTGGACTTTTTACGAAGCCGTCAATTATGAAACAGAAAAAACATCATATATGAGTGAGCATGACCCCTCTGACTATGACTCATGCAAAGCTTGATCAGAAAAGATTGTTTTTTAATACGAAGTGAAGTGTTTCTGATAATTTGCCGGCTGTCCTGGAGACCTCTTACGAGACTATCTATTGAGTGGCTTTTTTCTTTATTTTATGTCTGATATATAAAAAAATCCTGTTTCATCGGTTGTAAAAAATACGGACAATCGTCAATCCGAATGAGTATAAAACCTGAAATCTATAATTGAATCAGGCATGAATGTCAAGTATTTATTTCTAAATTCAGAATTTTATCAACAAGTTTTTCTATGCCATAAGAATTTTGACTTTTTACGAGACTGTCATCTTTAATTCCTGGTCCAGGCATATATGCCGGGGTCGTTATCAGCTTATTGTTTTCCCCGGCTAAAAGATGTTTTCTGTTTTTATTCCGCTTTTGTACATAAAATAGTGATTTAAGATTTCCCGGTGATCAAAAACAATCGGCTCAGGAAGTGTTTTTTGTGAAAAAATATTGAGATTTTTTGCATCATCACCTGCTTTTGGAATACCGTTTGAACTGGCAGTGAAAACGGTTGAAACACTATGGTGCCTCGGGTCCCGGTTTGGATCGGAATATGTATGGAACTGATTTTTTAGTGTGACATCAAGAGATGTTTCTTCTTTTGCTTCTCTGACAGCGGCTTCTTCCAGTGTCTCTCCATAGTCCACGAATCCTCCCGGAAGTGCCCATCCGTATGGAGGATTTTTCCTTTCTATCAGAATAATTCCGTCATTGATTTCAATTATGATGTCAACCGTCAGCAGGGGATTTTTATGGTTTGATGTCATCAGTTTTATTTCGGGAAATAAGATGGCCTCGTAAAAAGTTCAAGTTCGAGGCGCGCGAATCTTGTATAATAAGGCATAGTTAGTCTATTCCGCAATTATACAAGATGAAGCGCAACAAAGAAATTGGACTTTTTACGAAGCCATCAACTTTGACTTTATCAAAAAACATCACTATACTCCTCTGGAAAAGATAACAGCCTATGGCTTCCAGGTCAAACTTAAATAATAATGCAGCGCAACAAAGAAATTGGTTTTTTACGAAGCCGTCAATTTTTGAACAGGAAGGAAACATATGTCAGAAATTAATTATAACATGATTAAAATCAGCATGATTGCAGGAGGCGTTGCCTTTTTCCTTATTCTGGAACTTCTAATTCCATATAAGGAAAATTCTGTGGCCAGGCTCAGGAGGTGGCTTAATAATCTGGGACTGGGGATTATGAATATAACTGTAATCCAGATTGTCTTTGCAGCACTCATGATTTCAACATCTGTTTATGTCTCCGATAAACAGACAGGTTTGCTCAATTTGATGCAAGTTCCGGATTGGCTGAAAATCATCGATACAATTATTTTGATGGATCTGGTGATCTATTTCTGGCACATCATGACCCATCGAATTCCCCTGTTATGGCGCTTTCACCGTGTCCACCATACAGATTTGGATGTGGACGTTTCAACTGCAATGCGTTTTCATATTGGTGAGCTTATCCCTAAATTCCTTCTACTTACAGGAACCATATATTTTATTGGCGCCGATCTTGTTGGAGTGTTGATATTTGAATCTGTTTTTTTGATGTCCGATTTTTTTCGGCACAGCCGGTTAAAACTCCCGCACTGGTTTGAAGATATTTACTTGATACTTTTTGTGCCGCCTTCAATGCATCGTGTTCACCATTCTGTTGACCTTGAAGAAAGAAATACAAATTTTGGTACGATTTTTTCGATATGGGATCGTTTTTTCGGTACGCTGCTTACGGACATCAATCAGAATCAAATCTGGACAGGAGTGGACGGCCATATTCAGGAAAAAAAGCTCGAGATATATCACCTGATGTGGATGCCGTTTATGCCGGCCGTTAAATAGTTTTTTGTGTAATACCGGTTATCATTTCAGCGATTCCGATTCTCCCCGAAGTTGAGGCTTTCGGATTAGAGGATGCAAACCGGGCGCTTATGGAATTAAAACAAAGGCGAAAGCTCTTGTGATGGAGTAAATCCTATAATTGATTTAACAACCTTCTCTCGGGCTTAATCTTTCTGTCGGGGCGAGTGGCAGTTTGTTGTACGGTTATAATGTATTGCAGCACGGTGAAAATATGTCTCCGAGAAGAAGGTGTGAACGTTACAGGCTATTGGGCAGTGCGCTTGTCATTTTTGAGCGCCCCCGGATGTTCAATATTGGAAAACCTCGCATCATTAAGCTGGGGCCGCTTTCAGATATCAGCCAGGGCGGACTTTCTGCTGAGTATCTTGCAAGCGGAAAACGCTTCACAGATTTTAACGAGTTGTCTATTCTTGTTCCGGGGAACGGTGTTACGGTTTACAGAATACCTTTTCGGAACATCTCGGATACCGTTGTCGCCGAACCGGATGCAAAAAGAAAAATTATGAGGATGGGGATTCAATTCGATGAACCCAATCATCATCATATCTCGAGTCTGAAAAAATTTATCAATTTGTATGCTCGAAAGGAAGTTCCGGATCGGCGCAGCGGGTTTGAAATGAGAACTGTCAGTAATCCCGGCGACTCCTTTGCTGCCATTCCGGAAAGGAGACACGACCGGAAAATGGACAGCAGAGAATAAAGACGGGAAGTATAGCAGTTGCCATAAATATGTTCCGATCAGACAGTGATCAAGAGCCTCCTCGTTCGTTGATTTCGGCATTTGGAGTGTTCTACCATTTGCTCTGCTAAATTTGAAAAACTCGGTCGCAAGCTCCCTCAGACAGTTTTGCAATTATACAAGATGAAGCGCAACAAAGAAATTGGACTTTTTACGAAGCCGTCAACATTTTTGTATCAAACGACCTGATAAATGCAAGGACAGCCTTATTGCTGTTTCTGCAGGCCAGATCAAGATCCCACTTCTCTTTCTCTCTTTTCCCCACCATATTGCTTGCCGACCGGATTTCCAGAAACGGGATATTATAATGAATTGAGAGATGCGCCGCCCCCGCTCCTTCCATCGCTTCCATACATGCTGAAAATTGACTATAGAGGCTTTTGGCTCTCTTCTCCGTGGCGGTTATGGTTGAAACCGTCACAAAAGGCCCTTTTTTAACGTTTATTTTTTCTTTTGCAAGGGCGTTGACAATTGCTTTGCAGGCGAGACCTGAAAGAGAATTGCTGCATGGATAACGGCTTTTGAGTGCAGTGCCTCCTTTTCTGAGAACAGCGAAAGGAAGTTCAGCAAGAGGAGTGTACGGCTTTTCCGATTCTATCCCCAAATGGATATCGATCTCTTCCGTTGCAATGCCGATGTCTCCTGTCTGAAGACCGGATTCCTGAAATGCGCCTGCGCAGCCTGTCTGGATAATCATAATCGGTTTTGAATTTTCAATACAGGCTGTCATGGCCTGAACCGTATTAACGGAACCGGGGCCTGTCACCAAAATTCTGACTTTACTTTTTTCGATATATCCCTGATATGTTTTTCTGCCTCCAATATGGACTGCATTCAATTTTTCCGTTATCTGGGAAAGATTTTCGATCTCCTGATTCACTGCAGCAGTAATGAGAATGTGAGGCGGCATGAATTGTCCTGTGTATGAATTAGTGTTTTTTATTCGCCGCTCCGATGCCGATATTTATGATTTCCACAATATCCGTTATCCAGGATTTGATTTTTTTTTCATCTGCCTGATAAATACCAAGTCCTGCATCCAGATGGCGGATGGTCAGGGTTTGCAGAAATC
>JAQYVL010000228.1 GCA_030145525.1 Desulfobacterales bacterium | reverse complement strand
AAAAGAGGGCTTGGTGCTGATGCCGGATTCAACTCAGGAGATACAACAATTATGCTCATGCTGCAGTTGCTGCTGCGGTATGCTTGGAATGTTGAAAACGCTGCCGAGACCTGTCGATTTCGTGGCAAGTAATTTTTATGCCGCACTTGACCCTCAATTATGTGTCGGATGCGGCAGGTGTCAAAGCAGATGCCATATGGGCGCCGTAAAATTTCAGGAAGAAAGGGCGATGGATATCGACCGAAAAAAGTGTATCGGATGCGGATTGTGCGTATCCACTTGCAAGGCCGGCGCGCTCAGACTCATGAAAAAGGAGAAGGTGTTCATCCCTCCGAAAGATTTTCAGGAACTCCATGAAATTTTCATGAACAATAAAAAAACAGGCGCTCGGAAAATATGGACAATGGCCAAAGCCTACCTGGGGCTCAGGGTCGGGGAACTGAGATAGTATGGAATGACAGACAAATGGCGAAAACAGATTCATCTGGAATGCTTACTGTCTATGCAGCAGGGTTTTTTCAGAGGGCGGCTTATGCTGCAAATATGCTGTTAAGAGGCTGGAGAGGAGAATGAAACGTTCTATTTTCAAAAACGAGCACGAAATGTTCAGGAAATCATTCAGAGAATATTTGAAGAAAGAGGTGATTCCACAGTATGAGGATTGGGAAAAGCGTGGTTTTGTTACACGGGAAGCCTGGCTTGATGCCGGAAAACATGGTTGGCTGTGCCCGACGGCTGAAGAGAAGTACGGTGGTGCCGAGGCGGATTTTCTATACTCGGTGATTATCATGGAAGAGCTGAATTATTTCGCGCTTCCGGGAGTTTTTTGGGCTGTGCACAGTGATATTGTTTATCCGTATCTGGAGAAGTACGCCCGGGAGAATAAAAAAAAGGAGTGGCTCCCAAAATGTATAACCGGAGAAAAGGTACTGGCAGTTGCCATGACCGAGCCCGAAGTGGGATCGGATCTGGCTCGGCTGACCACAAGAGCGGTCCGGAACGGCGACCATTATATTGTTAACGGATCAAAAACCTTTATCAGTAATGGACAGCTTGCCGAGTTATGCGTCGTTGCGGTTCGGACTTCCGATACAAAGCGTCCCCATGACGGCATCAGTCTGTTTGTGATTGAATCTGAAAGAAAAGGATATCACAGGGGTAACAACCTGGAAAAGATCGGTCTGCATGCACAGGATACCTCCGAGATTTTTTTTAATGACTGCCGGGTGCCGGAAGAGAACATGCTGGGAACGGAAGGGGAGGGGTTTAAGTATTTGATGCAGAGCCTGCAGCAGGAGCGCCTGGTTATCGCAATAGGCGCCTATGCGGCTGCAAGAGGCGCGCTGGATCTGACAATGGATTATATAAAAAAAAGGAAGGCATTCGGACAGACCATCGGTCAGTTCCAGAACACCCGGTTCTCCATGGCTGAAATGGCAACCAAAGTTCAGTTGGCGCAGTCATTTCTTGATGATCTGATTCCAAGACATATGGCCGGGGAGGACCTTGTAAAAGAGGTCAGCATGGCTAAATACTGGATCACGGAAATGCAGTTTGAAGTTGCGGATCGCTGTCTCCAGTTCTTCGGAGGTTATGGATACATGAAGGAGTATCCCATCTCCCGCCACTTTGTTGATGCAAGGGTCCAGCGTATTTATGGCGGTGCCAATGAAGTGATGAAAGAGCTGATTGCCCGGCGATTGCGGCTTTAAAAAATAAAAAGCGATCAAGCAGCCTCCTCGTTCGTTATTTGAGGCATTTGGAGCGTTCTATCATTTGCTCCGCTGAATTTGAAAAACTCGGTCGCAAGCTCCCTCAGACAGTTTCAAATTTGACACTTCACTTCATGAAGAACGCTTTTCAAATGACCTAAACAGACTTCACTCAGAGGCTGCTTGATCGATTGGAAAAGGCTATACTGTAGACAGGAATGTCCATATATTTCAAACAGGAGGCAATTATGAATTTCAATGAAATTTTATATGAGAAAAAGGATGGGGTTGCCAGAATCACCATCAATCGGCCTGAAAAATATAACGCCTGCACTCCCGTAACTGTTTTTGAATTGACTCGCGCCCTGACGGATGCCTGGGTAGATTCAGATATCGGTGTAGTGGTTTTGACTGGTGTCGGAGATAAGGCATTCTGCACAGGAGGTGATCAATCCATTCGCGATAAGGGCGGATATTCAGGAACTGTGGCGGCTTTGCCTTTGGAGGTCGGCTGGCAGCAGGTTTCCGGACTGATAAGAACGATACCCAAACCGGTTATCGCCAGGGTGAACGGCTATGCAATAGGTGGTGGGCACGTGTTTCATGTTGTTTGTGATTTTTCGATTGCTTCTGAAACTGCTCAGTTCGGACAGGCAGGGCCGAGGGTAGGAAGCTTTGACCCAGGCTATGGAACAGGCGAGCTGGTTCGCGCTGTCGGAATCAAAAAAGCCAAGGAAATATGGTTTTTATGCCGAAGGTACACCGCGAAAGAAGCTCTTGAGATGGGGCTGGTCAATGTTGTGGTTCCGCATGATAAACTGGATGAGGAGGTGGACAGGTGGTGCGCAGAGCTTCTGGAAAAAAGCCCGACAGCCCTGAAAATGCTGAAGTATGCATTTCATGCGGAAACCGACGGTATGCAGGGAATTACAAATTTAGGCGTGGGCGGTCTGAGCATGTTTTACGCGACCGAAGAATCGGCGGAAGGGCGAAATTCGTTTATGGAAAAGAGGAAGCCTGACTTCTCCAAATACAGGTAGTTCAGGGAGAGGGGAGTTTATTATAAACATAGCCTCATGGATAATTTTATTTTATGTCGTGTAAACTCATGCAAAAGGGCTCGATAAGAAAAAACAGAATATATAACCATAACAAACTGTTTAAAAGAAGTAGAAATGTTTGCAGAATATGAAAGCCATTACCGGCAATCTGTTTTTTCTAACGATCCCTAATGCACTCAAACAATACACGATATAAAAAAATCATCCATTCAGCTATAAGTGTTGAATTCTGAGAGAAACTCCTCAACCTTTGAGGTAATAGTAAAACAAAACGAATCAGGAGATGAGAAAATGGAAAAGATAGGGGTTATTGGAATGGGGGCGATGGGGTCTCAAATCGGCCTGGTGTTTGCCGGGGGATCGTTTCAGACTATCATGGTTGACCAAAATCAGGAGCGGATCGACTGGGGGATGAACAATATTAAAAAGCTGTTATCCCGCCGGGTGCAAAAAGGAAAGTTAGAACAGCCGGAAATGGAGAAGATGTTGTCGCAGATAAGGCCTGTCGAAGATATTCATGAACTGAAGAATGCCGATATGGTTGTGGAAGCGGTATTTGAGGATATATCTGTCAAACGCGAGGTGTTTGCCGAACTGGACCGGATTTGCGATGAGAAAACAATCCTGGCAACCAATACGTCCACGTTATGCGTCTCTGAAATTGCAGCAGCGACCGGGCGTCCTGAACGCTGCATAGGAACGCATTTTTTGATACCCGCGGCGTTTACCCCCCTGGTAGAAGTCAGCCGCGGTCTGGAAACTTCTGATGAAACCCATCAAAAGGTTATCGAAGTTTTGAAAAGATGCGGCAAGGAAACGGTAACCGTCGACGATGCTCCCGCTTTTGTTATTAACCGGCTGTATATTCCGCTATTAAATGAGGCATTTTTAGTACTTCAGGAAGGAATTGCGACCGCGGAAGAGATCGATCTGGCCTGTGTCAAGGGCCTGGGGTTTCCACTGGGACCGCTGGCCGCAACAGACGCATCGGGTCTTGATGTCGTTCTCAGCTGTGTGGAAAGTCTTCATGAACAATTGGGAGACAAGTATCGGCCGGCACAGCTGTTGAGAAAATTGGTCAAAGCCGGCCATCTTGGAAGGAAGAGCGGAAAAGGTGTTTATGATTATACTTAGGTAGTGTCCATCCATTAATGAGATACTTTGTTTGAGATCAAGGCGCGCGAAAATTTTAACCGCAGGAATATATAGATATATTTTGAGGATTAAAATTTAAGCGCAATGCAGATATCGGACAAAATAGCCATTAATGGATGGGCACTAGGTAGGAGGGTCTATAAGGGCACGGATCGCATTTATTGTCATAACCCGGACAAAAATTGTCAAACTTTCGCCCCTTGCAGGCTCTTCGTTTTTTATAACTACTTATTATTAAATGACTAAATTAAATAATCAGCAACTGCTATTCTGGCATAAATATTGTAGCACCTTAAAAACAAACAAATGCTACCCTGATCATCAATAAACCAAAAGCAGGCCATGCGATGGTGAAGCCTCCATAGGGCTGCTAATATGATAGCCTGGAGTAGCATTTAAAACAGGTTTCTCGGATGTTCGTGCATCTTAAAAATAACGGCATCCAGGGAAGCTTGCGGAAAAGGGGCGATGCTTGAGGTAGCATCGCCTTTTTTTGTTTTGGTCGAAGACTATATGTGTATGCCAAAACAATGCTGTCTCTGTATTCACCAAATATCAAAGCCTGAATCTCCGGGTCAGGCTTTTTACTGCCTGAATCAAAAAAGGCTTGACATTCTGGTGTAAGATCGGTTACTAATACACATTTTGTAGTCAATCGCATACATCATATTTTATATATTTTTAACTATTTATAGATTCACTGGAGATGGATATGCGCACAGCAATAAGAATGTCCGTAATATGTTATGTTTTTTTTGCCGCTTTGATTTTCGGCTTGTCAGCCTGTTCCGGCCCGGATCAGCCAAAACCGATAACCGGAGATGCAAATCCTGATCTTAAGGAGCACACCAAAGAATTCAGACAAGAGGTTATCAAGGTAACCGATGGGGTATATGTAGCTGTGGGATTCGGTCTTGCCAATTCAATCCTTCTTGAAGGGGATACGGGAACGGTTATCGTGGATACGATGGAAAGCGAGGAGGCTGCAAAAAAGGTCAAAGCCGCTTTTGACCGGATTACGAAAAAGCCCCTTAAGGCAATTATCTATACGCATTATCACCCGGATCATGATTTCGGAACCACTGTATTCGTCGGGGACAGCAGGCCTGATATTATTTCTCATGAAAGCACATTGATGTATCTGGACCGGATTGTAAGTGTTACAAGGGAGACCACCCATCGTCGTGCTGTCAGACAATTCGGAACGATGCTGCCGGAAGGAGGTGTAATTAACTGTGGAATCGGTCCTTTCCTTGATCTCAAGCAGGAGAACACGATCGGGCTGGTTCGACCGAACAAAACCTTTCATGGAGAGCAATATAACTATGAAACCGCCGGGCTGAAACTGGAGCTTTATCATGCGCCGGGAGAAACCAATGATCAGATATTTGTGTGGATGCCTGAAAAAAGGGTTTTGCTGCCTGCGGATAATTTTTACAGGTCTTTTCCGAATCTTTATGCGATCCGAGGTACGGCATACAGGGATGTAACACACTGGGTAAGGAG
>JAQYVL010000227.1 GCA_030145525.1 Desulfobacterales bacterium | reverse complement strand
CCTGCTTCTGTTCCTGTTGCATGTGCATTGACATGACCGATTTCATCAGGTGAAAGGCCGGAATATTTCAAGGACAAATTTATAGCGCTTATCAGTCCCTCGACACCCGGACTGGTCAAATGAGAACCATCGCAATTATTTCCAAATCCTTTTATTTCAGCGTAAATCAACGCATCTCTTTTTTTCGCATGTTCATAGTCTTCCAGTACGAGGCATGCTCCGCCCTCGCTTACAACCAGGCCATCCCGGGCCTGATCAAAAGGCCGGGGGGTTAAATCCGGTTTTTCATTGTATTCTGTTGAGGTTGCGCGCATGATATCAAAAACTCCTGCATTCATAAAATGCATTTCTTCGGCACCGCCTGTAATCATGACGGAAGCTCGGCCCTGTTTTATCGCTTCATATCCGAACCCAACCCCCTGGGAACCGGCAACGCATGCGGTGCAGGAAGCGATTAACGGACCTTTTGCCTGAAACATTATCGCAAGGTTAGCCGCGCACGTGTGGCTCATAAACTGGAGATACGCCGAAGACTGAAGCCCTTTAAGGCTGTGTTTTGTGGACGCCTGATTGAAAAATTTTTCCATGGAAGTAGTACTTCCCTCTGTGGATCCAAAAGACACTCCGCATTCTTCTGATGAAATATCCCCATCGTCCAAACCGGAATCCCGAACGGCATCGATCGCTGCAAGAGAAGAGAGAATCGCGACCCTCCCCATGGTTCTCCTGTATTTTCGCGGAATTATTTTTTCATCAATATCTTCGCAAACGCCTGCGACTTTTGAACGAAGGTTCTCAATTCCATCCCACTCAGGCATCTTTCTGATCCCGCTCTGATTTTTTTTCAGAGCGGCTGAAAGTGCTTCCACGGAGTTGCCAACAGGTGAAAGAACGCCGATTCCGGTTACGACTACCCTTCGCTTTTCACTCATCTTGATTTCCTCATCAATTCCATTGTCTTAACCTGCTATGATAAATATTTTCCACCTCTTTTACAACATCTCTGACATTTTTATCTTTGGGGATATCAATCGGATCCAAAAACTCAATTTCAATTTCAGAAATTTCCTTTGCCGGAAAATACCAGGGCTCACCTTTCGGAAGAAAAGGCGGTGTGTTTCGGATAAGGACAGGCTGTACCGGAACGCCCTGCTTCTGTGCGATTTTAAAAGCGCCTGCTTTAAATTTTCTGAGGCTGCCTGGGGGTGAACGTGTGCCTTCCGGAAATAAAAGAAATTTATACCCCAGATTCAGCTTCTCAATCGCATTGAGAAGCGATTCCATTGGATTGAAATCTCTTTTTCCCGGGGACAAAATATATCCTGAAGATTTAAAAATCGGGCCCAGCGGAAGCCACTGGACCAGAGACCTTTTTACCAGAACAGTCAATTTCGGGATGTCTCGTATCAGGAATAAAACGTCAAACAGTCCCGGGTGATTGGCAATTATAATACAGGGGCCGTCAAAACATTTTCCTTTCGATGGTTTTCCTTTAAGCATTCGTCCCGCGCGCATCAATCCGAGCCATATGACAAAAAAAAACCGATGGACATTCTGCATACGGGAAGGTTTATACCCGTTAAACTTCTCAAGAACCCGGATTACGGGTAGAAGAAAAACAAGCTCTAAAAAAATTCCAACGGCGAATAAAAAAAACATGAAAAACATGCATACACCTTTTCTTGCTCGAATAAACATCCGGTATTCCTTCCACCTGCTGTTTTGCATCCACTCAGGGGTAAATGAAAAACGAAGATGCTGACTGGAACCGGTTTCAGTTTGCCATGTTATCAAACAAATCTGAATCCGACACTATCTCTACGATCTTTTCAATGTCATTATCCATGGGCCTGTCTTCAAGGGTTGACGGCACTCTCTTCCGAATCTTTCTAATGGTATCATCCAGATCGGGGCGTGCTGAAACTCCCCCCCTTATTTCGCAGGCCTGAACCGACGACAAAAGATGAATTGCCGCAACCCGCTCTACAAGACAGCAGATTCTATGGGCATCCCGAGCGGCAATGGTCCCCATACTGACCTTGTCCTGGTTATGCGACTCGGTCGAACGTGAAAAAGAGGCTGCAGGCATGGTCATTTTCAATGCTTCCGCCGTTAAGGCAGAAGAGGATATGGACATGGCTTTAAAACCGTGATTAAAAACTGCGGCCCATAAATTCCGAAGTCATTTTTATTCTAATATCCATTTTTTTCAAGCATTATTTATGAAACGAATCGTTCACACTTTCATTTAAAACATCCCGGTAGAAGCCTCAAGAAAATAAGACGGGTAAAAACCATACTGTTTCTCATGAAATCGACAAACGGCCGAAAATGGGATACCCGCTTTCCCAGTTGTTTATAGTTCACACTGACCGGGACTTCTATTATCGGCATGTTTTGCCATCCGGCTTTTACCAGAACTTCAACCTCAAACTGAAATCTTTTTGCGCGCACCTTGAGATTCAGCGTTTCAGGCAGGGGATAAATCCTGAAGCCGCTCTGTGAATCACTGACGAGCCGGCCCCCCGAGGCCCATACCCAAAAATTGGAAAATTTGCGTCCAAACCTGCTGGTCCAGGGAGCATCGCTGCTTTTCATTCCCTGCCTCATCCCAACAATGACCGGCCTGGCAGCAGATGGAATTGCCCGAACCAGTTCACGGATATCGGCTGGATCATGCTGCCCGTCGGCATCGATGGTCAGAGCCCAGTCCGCTATTTTTGAAGCTTCTTTAAATCCGGTTATGATGGCAGCGCCTTTTCCCCTGTTTTTTCTGTGACGCAAAATAGAAATCTCTTTGATATTTCGAAGTCTGTCAAAAGTTGAATCTGTTGATCCGTCATCAACAACAAAAACAGGGTAATTGGTTTTCAGGCAGCTTTTTACAACTTCCCCAACTGTTTCAGCATGATTATATACCGGAATAATGATTGCCAATCCTTCCCGGACACCGATTCCTGCGTTGTTTTTTATGTTTGATGTTGTCGCCATATCATTTTCCGATCCGACTGCGATACTCCCGATAAAAGTCTCTAATCTGTCACTCCGAAGAATACCGGAGCCTGGAAACCATCAAAAATGATGGCATATAGATATTTACCAAAATAAAGGCTTATTTTTCAATAAGAATCATTATTCACACAAACAGCCGGATCGTTTTCTTTCACCCGATATATTCACGCAGACAATGATACCGGTTTGGGCTGTCATCATGATTATTTTATTGACACACAATCATCTTTTGTTCATAATTTAAGCTTAAGAAATTAAGCTCTTATCCTTTTCAGGTATTTGAATTGAAAAATTTCATTGCAGGATGAAAATATAAAACAAGCTCTAAGGAATAAAATGGCTCTAAAAATAGCGCCTATACTTTTAATGGCAATGCTGCTCCTGCTTCCGGTTCCCGGTCATGCTGAAAAAGACCGGCTTGCCGTTATGGATTTCAAAGCCGATGGTCTCTCACAATGTAAGGCTCTCAGAATTTCAGAGCTCATCAGAACAGAAATAATCAACACCGGCGTCTATACGGTTATCGAACGTAATCAAATGGATATGCTACTAAAAGAACAGGGAATCCAGCAGACAGGAGCCTTGAGTGATGAATACGCACTCAAGCTCGGTGAGCTTCTTTCCGCCCAAAAAATTCTCATTGGAACCGCGATGAGGCTTGGGAGTTCAATCATCATCAGCGGAAGAATCGTTGATATCGAAAAGGGTATTGCCGAATTCGGGGCGCAGCAGTCAGCAGCAGATGAGGACGAGCTGTTGGAGGCCACGGTAATGTTCTGTAAAAAACTAACCGGGAAAACCAGCCATGCCGCCAAGATCGCCAGTACAAAAAAATATAAAAAAGCCACAAAAAGTACCAGGAGCAATGAGAAGAGTACCCAACCGGTTACAAAAAAATCTTCCAAACCAAAAGCAGGCAACCTTGGTTTCGTGATGAATACAAATAAAAAAGTCTATGCCCCTTATGAAGAAATTATTTTAGAGTTTTCTAATTTTCCGGGAAATAGATACGACTGGGTATCCATTGCCATACCAGGTTCAGAAAATACCGACTATCAGACATATGCCTATACTGGCGAGGAAAAGAAAAACGGGACCATGAACCTTGGAGGTATTGAAGCGGGAGAATATGAAATCAGGTATTATTACGACTGGGAAAACGGCAAATATGATTATCATGTATTAGGCAAACTTACCGTCGCCGACAAGTGATGCCTTTTAAAAACTAATCCATCCTTTAATACTGATATAAATGTTCAGTTTACTCTCTTCATCATCTTCCTCAACAATTTTATCCGGGTCATATACCACGCCGAGACCCGGAGCAAAACTGAGATAACGCAAAAGCGTCATGGAAAAATTTGCTTCTGTTCCGACTGCGTTGATCCATCCAAGATTGTCGCCATTTCCGCTTTCATCCCAAGTTCTTCCCCCTTCATAAAACAGTTCACAGGATATCTGCCTCAAATAAGAGGGAAAGCGATTGCCATAGCCTTTGAAAAAATTAAACACCGGGAATCGATAAGCAGCCATGGTTTTTACAATGCGCTCCCCTGTCTGATAATTTTCCGAATATCCCCTGAGGCTCTGATTTCTGGATATACCGAAAGCATCACTCTGGGAATAGGAGCTGCCCTGCCCTCCTCCCAGCCCGAAATAACCCTGCGCCACTCGGTCACCATCGCCAAGCCCGTAGAAACCGGATATCAAAAACACATGGTTCTTAAACCATGGCATGGAGATATACTCCCGCCATTCCGAAGTAAATCTCTTGCGATTAAATCCGCCTCCCAGTGCCTCATCCGAGATGTCAGCGGCAATGGAAACATAGCGTCCATCCTCTATCGAGCTGCTGCTTTTAAAGGCTGTTCCGTCAAAGTAGGAAATTCTTGCCCATACTCCGCCTTCATCCTCTTCAGTCGGAGACAAAGACAGCCTTGGGCTGCGGTAGGCCAAAGCATTTTCCTCAATAAATTCCCGTTTTGTATATTCATAACCGAGTTTTAACGAAATCTGTCGTTCCATTTTGATATAGGGAAATTCGACTGCTGTCCCTGCCAGATACACATCTTCTGAATAATCAAATCGCTGCCCGGTATTTTGATCGATCAGCAGATCCGAATAATTTTCCTGATCTGCAACGGCATACAAATGAATGTGGGGATAAATTCCTCTGTAAACATAATGTGCAGATCCGATCATTGAACCGTGCTCTGTCGCATATCCTCCTGAAAGCCTCAGATTCTGATAACCTGCCGGATCTGAAAAAAACGCTCCAATACCGGTTTTGAGCCCATATGAATCGGCCTCCAAAAATGGAGACCAGAAATCAGGCTGAATCTCGGTAAAGGAATTATACTTTTCCGGCTCGGTCACACTGTTTTCAATCTCAGTTTCTGCTTCTTCACGGCTTTCATTCATTGATCCCTTTAAAAAACGTTTTATTTTCCCGTTCTGCCATGAAGGTCCGATATGCGGCAGAACGCTTACATCAATGCTTATGGCCGGATAAGGAATAACCGTCAGATATGGGCCCTTAGAATCATACCCAATCGCGGCAATGTTTTTTGTCTGGTTTGAAACAGCCGGGAAAAAAAGCCCGCCGGTAACATGGGTCAGGGAAACCGGCCGAGAATTTTCTTCGGCCTTTATGCTGAACAGGTTGTATACCCCGTTCATATCGCTGCTGAATACAAGGAGGTTTTTCAAAGGGTGCCAGTCAGGCGTGAGTATCTGTTTTTTGCTCTGATAAATATTCTGTTCAACCGCTGTCTCCAGATGAAAAACTTTCAGACTGTAGCCATCTTCGCGCATCTCCGTAAAAGCGATTTTGCTTCCGTCGCGGGAAAACCGCGGGGTTGAAAGTATTGTGAATAAGGGTTTTACACCAAGGATTTTCTCACCGATTACTTCACCATTCTTGTCAAGATCGAGCAGTAGAAGATGGCTCTTCCCTTGACGCTGGCTAACGGCGGCAATCTTCTTTCCATCAGGCGAAATATCTATGGAGGTGTATCTCCCGCTGTCAGCTACAAGAGTATCGGTGTTGTCCTTTGTATCAAATTTTCGAATTTCAGCATAGACATTCTCATTCCGCTGCACTTCCAAAAGCGTGTAATATACATATCGGCCATCCCCGGAAGCTGTCATGCTTCCGAAAACAGAATTTGATCTTGTTCCGGCAATTTTTTCCGTTTCCTTTTTCTTCAAATCATAGGCGTACAGAGATTCCCGCTTTTCCGGTTCCATCCCCAGAAAAAAAATACGCCCCCCGGCAAAAACCGGATGATACGCCGAGATATCCGGGGTTGTTAGCCGTTTATTCTCTGTAAGAATAAAATTATTTAGATGGTCCAGTTTTGCTTTCTGATCTATCGTCTCTTTGGCCAGCATCTCTTCTGCCGTCTCCCATGCATATTTTCCGGTTGTTTCCTTTGTTGCGGAATCAACATTGAAAAGAAATGATCCGGCCAGATTCTGAGTCGCTTCACCAACGGAATTTTTTGCTGAGCTGCTTTCATAAAGGTGCTGAAAAAATTTCATCCCATACAGATAGGCTCCCTCTCCATAGGGCCAGTATGGCGTTTCCATATACCATCTGGAATAGGGAAGAAGGTTATCATCCCGGACAGCACATCGGAATACCATATCCGCATATGTGGATCTTCCTCTTCCTGGCGGACAGAACTCCGTCTCGGACCAGATTGACAGCCCTTCGAGATACCACCGCGGCGCAAGCATTACCGGGGATGACGTAAAAAGAAAAAGTCCCGCAGAGACAATATCTGCCGGTGCAACTTTCCCGAATACAGATGAGAGATACCTGCTGTATCCAATCCGAATATCGGTACTGAGCAGGTGCGTCATCTCATGAAATATCGTCCTTCTGATATAATTCCCATCCTGAAAAATTGCCGTTCCCGGTGCAGGCCCTGCGATATAGATGCTCATTGTATTGTGAGATATGGGTGTAGCCCATCCATTGTGGGTATCAAAACCGTCCTGAATAAGAACTGTCGTTTTCTCAAGCGGTTTCCAGTCAAAAACACGTGTCAGAATGCCATAGGCTTCTTCGCAGTATTCCGCGATCAACGGGACAGCCTCTGCCAGGGGTTTCTGATAAATGATCCTGAAATGTTCGGTTTCCCTGACTTCTGTTTTTTCATGCACAGGAAATTTCGGCATTTCATATGCTGCCGATATCCGAAAAAATAAAATAAATACCAGAAAAAACAGGCACCCAAAAACAGAATTTAATTTCCAATGGCAGTGAACCATGCTGTTGATCCTCAAAGGAAGCGGGTTTAAATTGTATTAGGTGCAACACCCAGGAGATCATCTCTATGGCTGATGATGGATATCGTTTACAAAAGTGGAAGTAATTATAATGAGATATTACGGGCAAGTCAACCGGCCATTCAGAATGATATTGTCACATTGTTTTTTTTTTTGATAATGATTACACCGTTTTTAAATGTTTATTTCATCCAAATTCCGGTTTCCATTTGAAACGATATGGGACAGGCATACCTCATTTTTATTTCCGGGGGAGATTTTTATTGGGTATTTCAAAAAAAGTTGCAGAGCTTCTTCTGAAAACTGAATTTGCACAAAAGGCCATTGAAGAAGAGGCGGATTTAAGCCTGTTTAAAAAACGCCCGAATCTTCGAATAACCTTTGGGCTTTTTTTGATTGCAGTTAGTTATATTATAGGATGGCCCGCAGTGGGCGTGCTGGGAACCGTCTCAATATACATGCGGGAACCTTTAATAATTGCAATCGGAGGCCCAATAGTATATGGATTTTCCCACCTGGTTTTCCTCTGCGGAATGTATTTTGCCGGGAGCCAGTATGCTGCCGCTTTTTCCAAATGGTTAACCCGAATTATGATAAAAAAATTGAGTACTGAGAAGAAGTGATGATTGCTGTATAATTCTAAGACGAGATCCCGATTCCAATGCATACAGAAAAAAATAAAAGCGCTGAGATAGAAATTGTTATCCCCTTTCATGACCTTGACCCGCTTCAAATTGTATGGCATGGAAATTATTTGAAATATTTTGATATGGCTCGTTTTGAACTGTTTGAACAACTGTGTGTCGACCTTCAGGAATACTATAAAAAAACAAACTGTATTTTCCCGGTCATCAAAACATCAACCAAATATATTATTCCTCTCCGGCACCGGGACCATATTATATGCAAGGCCTCCCTGAAAGACGCCCGGACAAAAATCATCATCGATTTTGAAGTTCGGCGCGCTGAAAGCGGCGAAATATGCTGCAAAGGAAGAGGGGAACAGGCGGCCGTGC
>JAQYVL010000226.1 GCA_030145525.1 Desulfobacterales bacterium | reverse complement strand
GGTCCGCATCCGAGTTCAGATACGGCATCAACTCTTTTAAATACGGATATTGATATTGCAGGAATTAGAGAGGGTGAGGAGACCTTTATTGATATTGTTAACCGAATTGAAGCAGGCGATGATCTCACCGGCATTCCCGGAACAGCTGTGGCTCGGGATGATGAAATAATAACAGGACAGAATCGACCCTTTTTGGAGGACCTTGATACAATTCCTTTTCCGGCATGGGATCTCGTTGACCTTCGGCAGTATTTTACTGATGCAACGCTTAACCAGAATGATATTGTCTTCCGCAGGGAAGTAACAACGATATTTTCGTCAAGGGCCTGCCCGTTTCAGTGCATTTTCTGTCACAATATGTTTGGTAAAAAATTTCGAGCCAGATCTGTGGATAATGTACTTGATGAAATTGGAATTCTGCACCATGAATTTGGCATACGCGAGTTCCATTTCATAGATGACTGTTTCAATTTCAAGACTGACAGAGCTATTTCAATTCTGGAAGGGATTCTGAACCGGAATTTTGACCTTAAAATTGCTTTTCCAAACGGCATCAGAGGAGACAAGCTTCCAGACGACCTGCTTGAGGTGATGAAAAAGGCCGGTGTTTATAAAGCCAATTTTGGAATAGAAAGCGGATCTCCACGCATACAGAAGCTGATAAAAAAAGGCCTGTCCCTCGATGCTGTCAAAGACGGGATTTCCAGGGCTGCTTCCATAGGGATATTCACGCACGGGTTTTTCATGATGGGTTTTCCGGATGAAACAAAAGCGGAGCTGAAGCAAACTATTGATTTTGCATGCAATTCAAAGTTGCACACCGCCGGGTTTTCACTTCTTTCCCCCTTTCCAGGTACAGATGTTCACAGACTTGCAACAGAAAAAGGCGTTCAGGTACATTTTGATCCGGACAGCACATCCTACCAGAAAGTGAGCGCAAATCTTTCTGCCGTTGATGATACTGAACTTAAGCAGATGCACAGGCTTGCCCATAGGAAATTTTATTCAAGCCCGCACAGACTTTACAGAATAATCAGGGACCTGCCTCATCCCTTAGATCTTTTCAGAGTGGGCGCAAAGCACCTGAAGCTAAAATTTCTATAACTTACCCGAGACCTAACAAAAAATCCATTTCAACTCATGCGCGAAGATATTTTATTATTTTCAGCGACATTTTTAAATACATTGGTAAGTTTATAATTATCCGTCCGGCAAGCTTTATTATCTGGCCCGGCCTGAAGTAAAATTTGAAATGTGCATACTTGAACAGTCTGTTTATCTCTTGTTTTGACATTGAGGGGTGCTTCATTGTTGCGCTGCACATTCCGATCTGGTCTGAATAGTCTCTTCTGTTATACTCATCGACAAAACCTTCCTCTCGAGCGATATCATAAAGTCTTGAGCCCGGAATGGGTGTCAAAATATGAAACGACGCAAAGTCAAAGCCGTAGCCGGTTGCGAGATTTATGGTGTTCAGCATATCCCTCCTTGTTTCAACCGGTGCCCCGAGAATAAAATATCCATGCAGATCAATCCCCGAATCAGAAATTATTTTAGCAGCCCTTTTAACATCTTCCACTGTATTTTTTTTGTTCAGCCATTCCAGAGTATTGTTGTTTGCGCTCTCTACGCCGATTGAAATCATATAACATCCGGCTTCTTTCATGAACATGACGGATTCTTCCGTGATGAGTTCCGGTCTACAGCGAGCTCTCCACCGAATGTTTAAATCCTGGCTGACAACTTCACTGCAAAAATCAACAACCCATTTCGGTTTTATATTGAATGTTTCATCAAAGAATTCAAAATCCATGATGTTAAATTTATCAATTATTTCCCTTAGTTCTGAAATAACATTGCCGACACTTCTTTTTCTGACCTTCCTGTACATGGGGAAACAGAATATGCAGCTAAAGGGACAACCTCTTGAAGTTATAATTGAAGAGAAAGCTTTTCCTCTGGTCGATGGGTGGTAATAAGAATCAAAATTCAAGAGGTGCCGTGCAGGAAAAGAGACCGCGTCCAGATCCGGAATTATTTCCGGCTGGCTGTTATGACATATTTTTCCGTCTTTTTTATATGAGACACCGTCAATTTTATGGATTTCCCCTTTTCCCTTTAATATATAATTCAGCAGGGGGCCGATCGAAAAATCGGCCTCCCCCCTGATGCAGAAGTCTATTGTATCCACATCCATTATGGCTTCGGGGTCTACAAGGGTGTGCGGGCCACCGGCAATCACGGGAACGTTGCAGACAGATTTTATGTATTTCGATAATTCAATTACATTTCCAAATATATTTGATAGGAAGCCTATCCCGACAATTTTCGGGTTTATTTCTCTGACAATTTCAGGAATTTTATTATAGGGAATCGCTTCAGCGACCATGTCAATGAACCTGACGCTGTAGCCTGCATTTTCAGCACCTGCTGCCGCATAAAGAATTCCTAAAGGAGGCGAAACCACCAGCAGCGAGTTGGGATCAAACAGGACGCCTCTTTTTTTATTGAGGTTGATATAACTTGGATTTATCAGCAAGAGATCGTTCATGTCAAAAACTGACTGAAAAATTTTACAGTTAAGGGCTCGCCCAAAAATAAATTCGCAGAGGTGAGAGTTAAATGTCTCATGTATTCAGCTGAACTGAGTGAACAAAACCACAGAAATAGCAGGACTATTTCGAGGATTTTGTGAGCGAAGACCGGCTGAATACATGAGATAGTTAGCCCTCATCATGTGAATTTATTTTTGCGCGAGCCCTAAGGCACTTACTATGAATTAAACGGACAAAAGGTTATTATTTGACAAATATTCCCCACTGGGAAAGACCGCCGATAATCTTGATTTTTTTAAGTTTGAACAGTTTGATATTTTTGAAGTAAACAAGGTTTTCATGGGGACCCGTCCGTTTCTGGTTTAGACCGACAAGTTCCAGTACCTTCATAACCGGATCCATGCACGGGAGAGGTGAGGTAAGCATCAGCCTTCCGCCTGGAACAAGTATGTCATGGCATTCCTTAACACAGTCAACGTGCTCGATAACTTCAAAAGCGATTATGACATCGAAGCTTTGCTTCTTAATGTCCAGCTTTTTCCAGTCGCGGATGTCACCAACAATATCGGCAGGGGGAACGATATCCAGGCTGGTATAATTGCTATAGCCTTTTTTTTTAAATATCCTGCAACCCAGCCGTCACCTGAGCCGATTTCAAGAATTTTCAATGTAACGGGTAGGCTTTTTAAAAAAAAATCTATTTTCTTTTTTCGAGCAATACTGCTTAATCGGGGCATTTAAAACACACCTTTTCAAATTACAGTTATTATAACAGTTACTTTATTTCGTGGTAGTCATCCTCTACATTAACGTCCCAGATATTATCTTTTGAAGAAATACCGGCGGAAATATTTTCAACGGCATTCATGGCTGTCAACATTGAATGATCCATATTGTTATATCTGTGCATGCCGTTTCTGCCGATTAAATACATGTTTTCAAGAGTATCTGTAAACTTTCTGACGACACCAAACCGGCTGTAGGTCCCAAAATATACAGGGTATGCCTTTGGCTGCTTTACAACAACACTGTCGATCACGTCATCACTGTTTATGATATTCAGGAAAATAAGCTCT
>JAQYVL010000225.1 GCA_030145525.1 Desulfobacterales bacterium | reverse complement strand
AGTCTTTCCATCAGGTGGATGCTTCAACAACCCGCAAGTACGGCGGAACCGGGCTTGGTCTTACCATCTCAAAGCAACTGACCGAGCTTATGAACGGCGAAATCGGCCTTGAAAGTGCATTTGGGCTGGGTTCAAAATTCTGGTTCACAGCCGTGTTTGAGAAACAGCCTTATACCGGGGAAGAACAGCAGATATTTTCCGACACCATGCAGGGCAGAAGAATCCTGCTGGTTGATGACAATAAAACCAACCTCGAAATCCTGCAGGGATATATTGAATCATGGGGAAGTTTTTGTGACACGGCCCATAGTGGCGAAATGGCTCTTTCCCTGCTGAATGCAGTTGCCAGAGTCGATGCCCTCTATGATCTTGTTATTACCGATATGAGAATGCCGGAAATGGACGGCGCAGAGTTTGGGCGAAAAATAAAAGCCTCTCCCCAACTCAAAGACACCCTGATGGTCATGCTCACATCCCAGGGGCTGCGCGGCGATGCAGCCAGGATGAAAGAGATTGGTTTTGTAGCCTATCTGACAAAGCCAATAAGACGTTCACAGCTGTTCGACTGCCTGACCATAGTTTTTAATGGAAAACCGAATCTGACAAGTAAAGAAAAGCCCCAGCTGATCACCCGCCACTCGATCTCGGAAACCAAAAAGCGCAGTATCCGTATTCTACTTGCAGAGGACAATATCGTGAACCAGAAACTCGCCCTGCGTCTTCTTGAAAAATTCGGATTCCATGCCGATGCCGTGGCAAACGGCATGGAGGCAGTTCGTGCGCTGGAACTGGCTCCTTATGATTTGGTGCTGATGGATATACAGATGCCTGAGGTAGACGGTCTTGAAGCCACACAGATTATCCGCGATCCGGAGTCCAAAGTGCTCAACCATGACATCCCGATTATCGCAATGACAGCACATGCAATGAAAAAAGATAGAGACCGGTGTCTTAAAGTCGGCATGGATGACTATGTACCAAAGCCGATTCAACCCCAGAAACTTTACGAAGCCATTGAGAAGCAGATTTCAGATTCAGCGAAAAATACCGAAAAAGAAAGCGCCGCCCCAATTCTGAAGTAAACAGATACGAAATCCCTCAATTCCCCAATTCCTCAATTCCTCAATCTTTTTAAAAATCCTTAAACCCTTTCCCTTCGCGGACAAGCTTTTCAATCAACGGCGCCGGCTTCCATACATCTCCAAATCTTTCCTGAAATTTCTTCAATCCCTCAAGTATGGTATCCAGTCCGACCATGTCCGCCCAGAACATGGGACCGCCCAGGTACACCGGCCATCCGTATCCGTTCACCCAGATGACATCCAGGTCGCTGGGACGGACGGCAATTTTTTCTTCCAGAATTTTTGCACCTTCATTGACAATGGGATAGATACAACGCTGTAAAATCTCTTCATCCGAAACCTCTCCGCGTTTGATATTTTTCTTCTCCGAGAAATCAACAATAAGCTGATCGATCTCCGGATCGTTTATCGGCGCCCGGCTTCCCTTTTCATACCGATAATAACCGCTTCCGGATTTGAGGCCGAATCTTCCCATTTCACAGAGTATTTCCTTTATCGTAGAACCGGTCGAAGTCTCTTTGCTCCACCCAAGATCAATACCGATTAAATCCTTCAGCACAAAGGGTCCCATTGGAAAACCAAAATCAAAAATGACCTTATCCACCTGTGACGGCAGGGCGCCTTCCAGAATCAGGTTGTCCGCTTCACGACCTCTTTGCGAAAACATGCGGTTTCCGGCAAATCCATGACACACGCCGACGACCACCGCAATCTTTTTGATTTTCCGGGCAAGGGCAAGTGATGTGGCCAGAACCGTTTTGGATATTTTTTCCGCGCGCACAATTTCAAGAAGTCGCATGACATTGGCAGGGCTGAAAAAATGCAGTCCCAGAACACTCTCCTGGCGACTGGTCATTGCCGCAATTTCATTGATATCCAGATAGGATGTATTTGAGGCAAGAATCGCGTCCTTTTTGCAGATGGAATCCAGCCTGCTGAAAATCTCCTTTTTAATATCCATATTTTCAAACACGGCCTCAATCACAATGTCCGCATCAGAAACATCCTCAAGAGAAAGCGTTCCCGTAATCAGGGACATTCTCTTTTCCACATCTTCCGCAGACATCTTTCCCTTTGATGCCGTGATCTCATAGTTTTTTCTAATAACACCGAGTCCACGGTCAAGAAACTCCTGGCCTGTTTCAACCAGTGTTACGGGAATCCCGGCATTTACAAAATTCATCGTAATGCCGCCGCCCATTGTTCCGGCACCGATAACCGCAGCTTTTCCGATATCAAGATAGGGTGTATCTTTCGGGATGTCCGGAAGCTTTCCAACCTGCCGCTCCGCAAAAAAGTAGTACTGCTGGGCCGCAGACTGGGACCCGGACATCAACTTGACAAACAGATCACGCTCATAACGCAGGCCTTCATCAAACGGCAGATTAACGGATGCTCCAACCGCTTTTACGCATGCTTCCGGCGCCTCAAAACCCCGTGTTTTCCGTACGATTGATTTTCGGAAATCCGAGAAGATCTCCGGTTTGCCGCGGGCAGCTTCAACCTTTTCATTCATGCCACTAACCCGTCGCAGCGGCCAGGCTTCCGCGATCACCGTTTCCGTGAATTTTACAGCACCTGCGGTCAGATCCCCTTCAATAATTTTATCGATCAAACTGTTTTGCAATGCTTCTTCCGCACCCACCGGATTTCCCAACGTAATCATTTTCAATGCCTTTTCCGGACCGATCAAACGCGGCAGTCGCTGGGTCCCTCCGGCACCCGGCAGAAGTCCCAGCTTGACTTCCGGAAGCCCCAGCCTGGCCGATGAAACCGCAACCCTGAAATGACATGCCAGGGCGGTCTCAAGCCCTCCCCCAAAAGCGGTTCCGTGAATTGCGGCAACAACCGGTTTTCTGCAGGAATCGATTATCTCCAGCACCTGACCCAGAACAGGCTCCTCAAGAGGCTTGCCGAACTCTCTGATATCCGCTCCGGCAAAAAAAGTACGCCCCTTACAAATAATAATGACCGCTTTTACCTTTTCATCATCAGCGGCTTTTTGGATACCATCTGCCAGCCCTCTTCGAACGGAAATCCCCAGGGCGTTGACCGGCGGATTGTCCACAATCAGTAAAGCGATTTCTTTCCGTATCTCCAGCTCAACCGTTTCTGTAATGGCAGCCATTTTATTCTCCTTTATATTCCGGTTCTCTTTTTTCAAACATGGCGGATAACGCTTCTTTATGATCCTCGGTGTGGTGACATATGGCCTGGAAGGCGGCCGACTGCTCCAGAAGATGCGGCAGCGTGAGACACTGCCCCATATAGAGAAGCCGTTTGGACATCCGCAGCGCCTCCGGGGGTTTGGCTGCAATTTTTCGGGCCAGCTCATTGGCTCTGGGCAGAAGTGCATCATGTGCCGTAAGATAATTGACAAGGCCCATTTCAAGAGCATCTCTGCCGTCAATGATATCGCCGGTAAAGGTAATTTCACAGGCCTTGGCCATGCCCACGGCTCTCGGCAGAAAATAGGCGCCCCCATCTCCGGGAATAATTCCGACATTCAGAAATGTTTCTCCGAATCTGGCTTTTTCAGATGCGACTCTCATATCGCACATCAGAGCGAGATCACATCCGGCACCGATTGCCGCTCCATTGACAGCCGCAATAGTGGGTATTTCAACATTATGAACCGCCATTGGAATCCTCTGAACATTTTTTCTGTAATTTTCCATAAGCTTTGCCGGAGAACCCTGGAACATTCCCGTTTTTGCCGCCATCTCCTTTACATTGCCGCCTGATGAAAAAGCAGGATCCGCACCGGTGATGATAAGAACTTTAACGCTCAAATCCCGATTAACCAGCCTGCATACCTCCTCAATTTCAGCAATCATTTCGGCACTGGTTATAATGTTTCTGGTCTCTGGCCGGTTCAGGGTAACAATAGCGATACCCTTCTCTACTTCAAAAAGGATTTCCGTAAAAGTCATTCTTACCTCCTCTGGCTATCTGTTAGCCTTTCTGACACCAAGTTGATCAAGGGCTATGATCTGTTTGCAGATATTAGATGACCCTTCAACAATGACATATGTCGGGATATCCCTGTAGTACCGGGCCAGCCGGTATTCAGTTGAATATCCGTATGCCCCCATGATCCGCATGGCATAGTTGGCGCATTTCATTGCAGTTTCACCTGCGAAATACTTGGCCTGGGCTACCTCCAGCCCGTTTCCGGTAAACCCCTGATCTTTCTGCCACGCTGCTTTGTAAACCAGAAGCCTGGACGCTTCAACTTCGGAAGACATCTGGGCGATCATATCCTGGTTCATCTGAAATTTGCCAATGGCCTGACCAAACTGCTGTCGGTCATTGCAATACTGGACAGCAGTATCCATGCAGGCCTGCGCGCATCCTACTGCACCCGCGGCTGCGGAAAGCCGGGTTTGATTAAGAGAATTAAAAACGATCTTAGCGCCGTCTCCAGGCTGGCCAAGAATATTTTCCTTGGGAATCTTTGTGTTGTTAAAAAATATTTCACCCGTGGGTGAAGAATGAGAACCCAGTTTTTCAAGCTCGGTGGTTTTAATGCCGTTAAAATTTTTGGGTTCCACAATAAAAGCGGAAAGCCCCTTCCCTCTTTTGGAACGATCCGTATAGGCATAGCATATGATCACGTCCGCAACATCCGCGTTGGAGATCCATGTTTTAGAGCCGTTTAACAGCCAGTGGTCCCCGCAGTCTTCCGCAATTGTTTCAATGGACATCACATCCGATCCCGCATTCGACTCGGTAATGGCAAATCCGCCCAGATACTCGGCTTTGCAAAGTTTGGGCACGTATTTCTTTTTGACTTCTTCCGAAGCGTATAAGTATATGGGATAGGCGCATCCAAGTTCAAGGAGATTGTATTGTACTCTCAGAGAGCTGGATGCCTTGGCGATTTCCTCTGTAATGATTACCGCCGCGAGGAACCCCATGTTTTCTCCCCCGTATTCCTCTGGGATAACTGCCCCGAAAAAACCAAGATCTCCCAGAGGCCGAATGACTTCCTTGATTGGCAAATAGTTATTTGCATCCCACTCATCCGCAAAGGGAGCAATCTTTTCCGATGCGAATTTTCGAATTTCCTTTCGGAGCATTTCATGCTCTTTGGATAAGCTAAAATCCATTGGTCTGTTTTCCTTTCATGTTATTCGGTTTGCCCGTTGGCCGATTCATATCAAATTCTCCCAGATGATCGAATACCCTTGTCCTCTTCCCACACACATGGTTGTAAGTCCGTACCGGGCTTTCGGGTTCTCTCTAAAAAGTCCGGTGAGAAAAGAAACCAGACGCGGGCCGGAAGCAGCTAGCGGATGGCCGTAGGCAAGAGATCCTCCCCACATGTTCACGCGCGGGTCATCCGCTTTCAGGCCCAGACGATCCAGATCATAGAGGCATTGAACGGCAAACGCCTCGTTCAGCTCAATGATATCCAAATCCTTCACGGTTAAGTCCGCCCGTTCCAACGCTCTTTTGGTTGCCGGAACCGGCGCGATACCCATGAGTCTCGGGTCAACCGCTGCTACTCCGGTGGAAACCCAGCGCATTACAGGTTTCAATCCCAATTCCCGGGCTTTTCCGCGGCTCATCAAAAGAACCGCTCCTGCCCCGTCATTCAGACCGGATGCATTTCCCGGTGTTACCCGGCCGTTTTCCTCCCGAAAGGGTGTTTTCAGATTGGAAAGTCCCTCCATACTGGTACCCGGACGAGGGCCCTGATCTTTATCCGCAATAAATTTCGTCCCATCCTCAAATTCTGCTTCAAGGGGAATAATCATATCCTTCATTTTGCCCGCTTTGATGGCCTCTTCTGCTTTTCTTTGACTGTTTACAGCATAGGCATCCGCCATTTCCTTGTCAAATTCCGGGAATTGATCATGTATATTCTCCGCAGTCTGACCCATATTCAAAGCGGTTTCATCCCCCATAGCTTCTATTGCTCCGGGATGAGGTTCTCTCATGATCCCCATGGGCAGATGTCCCATATGCTCAATGCCTCCCGCAACGATGCAATCCGCCATACCGCTTGCGATATAAGATATCCCAAAACCGATGGCTGTAAGACCGCCCGCGCACATGCGGTCAACCGAGACACCGGGAATTTCCCAGCCATCCTGTTTCAAGGTAAGAATGGGAATCATTCTACCGATGGTTCCGCCGGTTTCCTTAAGCTGATTCGTACATCCCCAGATGCTGTCATCAATCATATTCGGTTTGATCTTTGGATTGCGCTCAAAAAGAGCTTTTAACAAGGGGATACAAAGGTCGTCCGCCCTTGTTTTCCAGAATATCCCTTTTTCCCCTGCGCGTCCAAAAGCGGTTCGAACCGCGTCGATGACGACCACTTCATTCGATACTGTTGACATATGTAAGTTCTCCTGCAGTTTCTCTATAACATTTGTCTCAAATTAACGTCCGGCTCTCCCGTATTCCCTAAAGTGATCAAGTGACCTCTGAGTGAAGTCTATTGCGGTCATTTGGAAAGGGTTCTTCATAAAGCGCAGCGTCAAATTTGAAACTGTCTGAGGGAGCTTGCGACCGAGTTTTTCAAATTTAGCGGAGTGAATGATAGAACCCTCCAAATGCCACAATCAACGAACGAAGAGGTTATTGATCGCTGTTTAATCGGAACATATTTTTAGCAATTGATCTAAACAGTAGATATATTTTCAAGGACTGCCGCTATGCCCAATCCACCGCCACCGCAAATACACTCCAGCCCAAACCGCGCATTGCGTCTTTTCATCTCATGGAGGAGTGTTACCAGTACCCGTGTCCCGGTGCAGGCAATGGGATGCCCCAGGGAAATTCCGGACCCGTTCACATTCACTTTTGCATAATCCTCGGGTCCGACCCCCATATGCTTTAGATCCGCCAGAACCTGGGCGGCAAAAGCCTCCTGAATTTCGATGAGATCCATTTGCTTAATATCCAGATCGGCCATGGCAAGAGCCTTTTTTACAGCATGAGGAACCGTAATATAAGCGCGCCTTGGATCATCGCCTGCAACTGCACAGGAACGGAATGCGGCAAAAGGCGTTATTCCAAGTTCAGCAGCTTTTTCAGCTGATGTAACAATTACCGCAGCGGCTCCGTCATTTTCCGTAGATGAATTTCCGGCCGTACACACACCATCCAATACCGGTTTCAGCCGCGCAAGCTTCTCAATCGATGTGTCGGGACGCGGGTTTTCATCCTGCGCCACGATTACAGGCTCCCCTTTGGGTTGTGTAACGGTTACGGGGACGATTTCATCCTTAAATTTATCCGCTTCAACAGCGCTGCAGGCTTTCTGGTGACTTTCGACAGACCACCTGTCACAATCTTCTCGGGAGACATTATCTTCCTTAGCAGCGGTTTCAGCCCAGGACATCATGGCCGGAAGTATGCCGTATCGGTCTTCCGGCTGTGACATGACCCGTGCGCGCTGGATTCGGTCGTAAAACGGCATCCCCCACATTTTCAGATTACCGTGTCCGCGGGGCATTCCCCTGCTGCCGCCGACTCCCCATTTAATATTCCCCGGAAGATAAAATTCAGCGTTGCTCATGCTTTCCGCCCCTCCGGCAGCCACAATGTCAGCCTGCCCGGTTTGTATCAGGGAAGCGGCAAACCGGACCACATCCAGGCCTGTACAGCACCTCCTGTCTATGGTGATCCCTGGGATGGACTCCGGCCATCCGGCCTTGAGCAACGACATACGGGCGATGTTTACGTATTCACCGCTCTGGTATGACTGCCCCATGATCACTTCATCTACCTGTTCCGGCGTAAGGCCTATCTTGCGTAAAGCCTGATCCAAAACCAGCGCCCCAAGGTCATATGCTTCAACTGTTTTCAATGCTCCCATGTAACGCCCGA
>JAQYVL010000224.1 GCA_030145525.1 Desulfobacterales bacterium | reverse complement strand
TGGGAGAAGATCGCAAAATATTCAAAAAATAAAAGGGTGGATCTGTTTCAAAGAATAGATAAACTTGAGAAATATATGGCCAAAAAGCACAAGGCCAAATATCAAAGAGGTGCTGCAATATTGATGAAACGACTTGGAAAGGAAAAGCAGGAGTTTATTCGCCGGAAGCAGCTTGAAGAAGAACAGAAAAGGGTTGAACGGGAGAGGCTTGCAGCCATTCAGGAAGAAAAGGCAAGACTTCAAAGAGAAAAAATTAATATCGGTTCAGTGTTGAGCAAATCAAGCGGGCGTTTTATAGTGGGCGTGGATGGAACTGTAACCGACCAGCAAACAGGGTTGATGTGGTATATCCTTGATACACATATTGAATTGCAGGAATGCCTTGGTTATGATGCCGCTGGGGACTATGTGGAAAATCTCAATATCGGTGGATACAAGGATTGGCGTTTACCCACATCCAATGATCTGGTTGTAATCCTCAATACGAAACCGTCTTTTCCAAAAAGCGGGGCAAAATGGTATTGGAGTTCGGAATCTTTTTGGAAGGGACATTATGAATTTAATCGTATCGTTATTCTACGAAATGGTAAAGACTGGGCGAAAGGCGAAGCGGAGCTGGCGGAGTGCGGTGCTGTACGGGCAGTCAGGCCGTAATCATGTTATCTTTTTTTATTTTTTGTTCTGATTATAGATGCCCTGCAAACTTTTTTCGATATTGCAATAAACTCAATATGTTATATATAGATTGAGATAAGGGAGGTTTTCAATGGGCCGGTTTAAAAATGCATTTCTTTTTTTCATGATCAGTCTTTTTCTGTTGTCCGGTTGTGCTTCAGAACAAGAGAAAAAACAAGATCACCTTGAAAAGGGAAAGGCCTATTTTGATAAAAAAGAATTCAAAAGCGCAAAGCTTGAATTCAAAAGCGCCATACAGATTGATTCTAAATATGTAGAAGCTTATTCCAGGCTGGGAGAAACCAATTTAAAGCTCGGTGATCTCAAGGGAGCCATGAAAGCATATTCCGCGGTTGCCAGGCTTGACCCGGAGAATATCGATGCGCAGTTAAAATTGACAACATTTATGCTTCTCGGGAAAAAGAATAAGGAAGCAAAAGAAAAAGTTGATTTTATTTTAAGCAAAGAACCGAATAATGTGAAGGCGCTTTTATTGCTCGCCAATATACTTACGATAGAAATAGAATTTGAAAAGGCAGAAGCTGTTTTTCAGAAAATTATCAAAATCGACAATCATAATATTCGTGCACATATCGGCCTTTCTCGTATACTGGTTGCTCAGAAAAAAACCTCGGAGGCGCTGGAAACACTCAAAAAGGCAACGGTTATGGATCCTAAAGAAATTCAATTGCGAATGGCGATGTTTAATCTTCTGGTTTTAATGAAGCAGTTTGATAAAGCCGAAGCAGGGATTATACAGACCATAAATGAAAATCCGAAAAATTCTGATCTGCGGATTGTATTGGGCCATTTTTATTTTCGGAAGGAAGATTTCCCAAAAGCGGAGAATGCTTATCTGAAAGCGATTGAAACCGATCCTGAAAATGTAAAATCTTATATGGCGGCCGCAGGATTTTATTATATTTCCGGAAGTAGAGATAATACCATTAAGATGTATCAGAAAGCTCTGGGCATTCAGCCTGAAAACATCAGAGTTATGGAAATGGCAGCTAATTTTTATCTTCGTGAAAGAGATACTGTAAATGCGGAGAAGTATCTTGCCATGATTCTGGAAAAACAACCCAATTATCCTCCCGCAATGATGATGAGAGGAGAAATGGCTATTTTAAAGAAAAAATATGCGGATGCAATTGAAATGTTTAACCGGTTGATAAAAGAAGAGCCTCGATCGGTAGCTGCTTATTATTTCCGAGGTATCGCATATCTGGGAAAGGGAGATGTCCGACTGGCAAAAACATCGTTTCAAAAAGCGATTGAACTGAAACCGAATTTTTGGAAGGCAAAACTTTCTCTTGCGGATGTTTTTTTAAGGGAGCGCGCTTTTGAACTTGCTCAGAAAGAATGTGAGGAAATACTCGAGAGAAACCCTGAGAATTACAAAGCCGGATTGTTTTTAGGCAATGCATTGGCTTATCAAGGTAAAGTTGACGAAGCAGAAAAAAAATACAGATCCCTGATCGGTATTTCCCCGGATAATCCCATTGCATATTTCCGGTTGGGGCTTTTGCAGCGCTCACTAAAAAATTATGCCCCGGCAATTGAAAATATGAATAAGGCCCTTTCTATTAATCCCATGCTTATGGATGTTTTTACGAATGTCGTTCTTGTACATGCAGAGCAGAAAAATTTTGATAAGGCAATGATTCTGTGTGATGAGAAGATTGAAAAAGCTGTGGAAAAGCCGATCGTTCTGGCACTCATTCATGATTTAAAGGGAAACCTTTATCTGATGCAGAAAAAGACCGCGGAAGCGGAAGGGGAGTTTAAGAAAGCATTACAGAATAATCCTGATTATTTAAAATCTTATTACTCTCTTGCCAGGATCTATATTATAAATAAAGAAGAAGAAAAGGCGGTCTCGCAGTATAAAAAAATTATTGAAAAAAATCCTCAGCAGGCTGCTCCTCATATGATGCTCGGCACGATCTATGACATGCAGAAAAAATTTGATCTTTCTGAAAACCATTATCGAAGGGCTCTGGAGATCAATCCGGATTTTATTCCTGCTGCAAACAATCTTGCATACCTTCTCGCATTTCAGGATAAAGATATTGATGTGGCGCTTGGTCTGGCACAGAAAGCAAAAGAGAAGCAGCCTGATAATCCCGCTGTAATGGATACATTGGGATGGATTTATTATAAAAAAGGGCTCTATGATGCTGCGATTCGTGAGTTACAGGGAAGCGCTGAAAAAATACCGGAAAATGCTTTTGTTAGATATCATCTCGGGCTCGCCTATAATGAAAACGGAAATAAAGAGCTTGCCAAAAAAGAGTTCGCGGAAGCGCTGCGTATCGATGAAGAATTTGAGGGTTCTGATAATGCACGTAAACTTTTGTCCGAACTGTGAAACGAAGTTTTTATCTTATCATCAAGAAAAGGTGAAAACCGGGACCCGGCAAGTGGCTGAGCAATAAAGTGAAAAACATGATCGACATGAGAGATCGCAGATAAGTATGAGATTTTTTCCGTTCAAAATTCTTATCTTATGTTTACTTCTTCCGCCTGTTTTATATGTCTTTTCAGTTCAATATCTGGAACAGAGGCTAAAAGTTACATATCTGGAAGAAGTCAAAGACGTTTACATTGGAGACACACCTTCACTGTTTGATGGTACAGTCAGTATCAAGGATGCGGTTGACAAAAACATTACCCGATATCTCCAGAGCAAATGGCCGTTAAAATGGGGTTTGAAATTAAATGTAGTCGTCACAACCAGGCAGGGTAAAATTCTGTTCCCGGCTATTTTTGGAAGCCCAAGAGAATCTCTCACTTCCCAGGCTCCAATGCAGGTAGCCTCGGAAAATTACCGCCTGTTAAATGAAGGTCTTATTGTTCATATTAATATTGAGCTGGAACATGGCAAGCCCATCTCAATCTTAATTCTTTTTACATACATTGGCCTTGCTCTGCTTTTCATGTATTTTTTCACCAGGAGGGCTATAAAACATACAAAGAAAGCTGAGATAGAGAAAACAAAGATGATTGACCGGCTTCTCGAACGTGAGAATCGCTCGACTGAAGTATTAAAAACCCTTGGTATGAAGAGAGTCGAGCTGAAAAATAGATATAATGAAATTAAGAAAGAGCTTGAGGATGAAATAACAAAGGCCAGCAGAAATGAAGACGGAATGATCGAAGAGATTGTTGCCCTGGAGGAGGAGATCAATAGAAATATAGATTTGCAGCAGGAACAGCAGAAAGAAATAAATGATCTAAAAGGGGAAATTCAGAAATCTGGAAAAGACGGTGCGAAAGGGCAGGAGAAAACTTTAAAAGGAGCGGCTTCCGTCAAGAGAAGACTTAATACCTTGTATAAAAATATTTTGATAAACAAAAAGGCGGTCAGCGGCTTTATCAACCTGCCTGAGGATATGAAAATTAAGTGCGAGGAGGTTATTCACCAGCTCAATGAAAACTCCGATTATGTGATGGTAAAAAGAAAGGTGTTCAGCAAGAAAAGCCGTGAAACAGTACTGGAAGTTCTTTTCGCTTACAAGGGCAGGCTTTATTTTAGAAAGTCAAAAGACCAGCATGTGGAAATCCTCACGATAGGCACAAAAAATACACAGCTTAAAGATCTTGATTTCATTGACCGACTGTAGGGCCGGATTGTTTTTGAAACGGGACTTCCCCGCATTTAAATCTTTGAAGCACACCAAGCGTTTTAACCATGGGGAGTTCGTGAAAAAGCCCTGAGGAAAGAGCAAGTTTATAGATTTGATACGGGGCCTGGCCTCCCTCATCGGGATTTTTAAAAATATCATGGATCAAAAGATATCCGCCCGGTACAATATGCCTTGCCCAGGAGTTATAATCAATTCCGGCAGCTTCATAGGAATGCCCTCCATCGATAAAAACCAGTCCGAGAGGTGTTGCCCAGTATCTTGCTGCGACTTCCGACCGGCATACAATCGGAACCACGGTATCTTCGAGGCCTGATGCTTCAAGTGTTTGTCTGAATGCCGGGAATGTATCCATCTTGAAAATCCTGTAGTCAAAAAATTCGGAATCAAAATATTCTTCTCCGGGCTGCTGTTCCTCAGATCCCCTGTGGTAATCGATTGAGAAAAGAATTGCATTATTCTTTTTGCAGGCACTTCCAAGATAGGCAGTTGATTTTCCGCAATAGCTTCCAATTTCAAGGCCGGGCCCAAGACTACTTGCTTTGAATGCTGTTTCATAAAGGTGATGCCCTTCTTCAGGATCAAGGAAGCCTTTGATTTTATCAATAGATTTTATGTCGTATTCCATCTGCGGATATTGCTCCTAAAAATCTTTTACTCAAATTAAACCTAAATTGAACAAAATAAGATACCATCAGTGAATCATGGGAGCTCATCATAGTTTCCGACAAGGACTTCTCGGGGTTTGGCACCATCTGCAGGTCCTACAATCCCTTCGGATTCCATTACTTCAATAATTCTGGCAGCTCTATTATATCCGATTCGAAGATGGCGTTGAATCATCGAGATGGAGGCTTTACGGGTTTTTGAAATCAGGGCGACCGCCTCATCATAATGCTCATCATATTCCTCGTTATCTTTGCCGTTTTCCTCCTTGGCGGGCGTTTCCGTAATGTTTTCATCATACTCAGGAGTTTTCTGCTTTTTAAGAAAGTCGATCACCTTCCCTAACTCTTCTTCAGAAATAAATGCACCATGGATTCTTTGAAGTTTTGCGGTGCCCGGCGGCAGATAAAGCATATCGCCGTCTCCAAGCAGATTTTCCGCTCCATTTGCATCAATAATGGTTCTGGAGTCTGTTTTGGATGAAACCTGAAATGAAATTCTCGTTGGAAAGTTCGCCTTTATAATCCCGGTCAGAACATCTACCGATGGTCTCTGGGTCGCAAGTACGATATGAATTCCTGCAGCTCTTGCCATCTGCGCCAGCCGTGTCAGCGCAACTTCAACATCGCGGGAAGATACCATCATTAAATCCGCCAGCTCGTCAATAATGATGACAATATAAGGCAATTTCTCGGGTGTATCTTCCTTGCCTTCATTTTTCATTTTACTTATTTTTTTATTATGCTGAGTGATGTTTCGGGACTTGTTTTCAGAAAGGAGTTCATATCTTCGCTCCATTTCGCGCACCGCCCAGAACAGGGCATTTGTCGCTTTTTTCATGTCGGTTACAACCGGAGTAATCAGATGAGGGATGCCATTGTATATGGATAATTCAATTCTTTTTGGGTCTATCATAATGAAATTAACGTCATTTGGCGTTGCCTTATAGAGAAGGCTGCTGATCATTGCGTTCAATCCAACACTTTTCCCGGCTCCAGTCGCACCGGCGATCAAGAGATGCGGCATTTTATCAAGGGATGCGACTACCGGATTTCCGACAATATCCTTGCCGAGGCATATGGTTAGTTTTGATTTTGAATTTTCGAAATTGCTTGATGCAACTATTTCCCTGAAGGTTACCGATTCACGCGTTTCGTTTGGAATCTCGACACCGATGGCTGCTTTGCCCGGTATGGGAGCGACGATTCGAATACTCAACGCCCTGAGAGCAAGGGCCAAATCATCCGTAAGCCCGACAATTTTATTGATTTTCACTCCGGGTGCCGGTTTATACTCAAAGGTGGTTATCACCGGGCCGGGAGATACGGCAACCACTTGTCCGTTTACCCCAAAATCAGCCAGTTTTTTTTCCAGTAACATGGACTGCATACGGAGATTTTCATCATCAACCGCAGCTGGCCTGTCTCCGGGAGGATTCAGAAAATTTAATGGCGGCAGGCGAAAATCTTTATCCGTCCTCATGAATCCAAATTCTTCCTGCTTGGGTTTTGGGACATCCCGAACAGGATTGACCGGTTGGGTTTTGATTGTAATCTTGGCCACTTCTTTCCTGGGTAATGATCGTTTTGGCTTTGGTTTTGGTGAGGATCTCTTTTTATCCTTCCGGGCTTTCCAGAAAAAATAAAGAGAGCGGATTTTTTCGATGGTGATTCCGGCTGTCCTCCAGATCATTTTAATAAATCGGGTTGGAGAAAAATGAAAAGCAAGGATCAGCCCTATAATCAGTAGAATAATGAGGATAATTACTCCGCCGGTGCTATTGGCATAGGCTTTGAGAAAATCCCGTAACGCAAATCCGATACCGCCGCCGGCATTAAATTTTTTTTCGAAGATTATAAAATGATCCTGCCTAAAAGAGAGGAGGCTTCCTGTGGTTATGATCAGCAGAATGGAGCCGGATATGGTTGAAAAAGTCGTTTTTTGCTGTGATTCCCCAAATAATCGGACTGTGAATAGGAGGAACAGAGCCGGGATCCAAAAGGCTCCAATCCCAAAAAGCCCGATCAAAAGACCTGCGATGTGCGCTCCGAGTATACCGAAAACATTATGAACTTGTCCCGAGGCTTTCGCATGGTGGATGGAGGGGTCTGAAGGACTGTATGACAAGAGACTGATCAGCGTAAGCAAGACAATGAAAAAAAGGCTGATTCGCATAAGTTCTTTTCGCATATGTTCCTGTTATAGCAATTTTTTACGAAGCCATCAATGGTTCATAATCAGTAATGTTTAACCTCTATTAGATTTGCAAATAGAAGTCAAAAAATAAATCTTTCAGCCCGGATTTTTGATAGGCAGATTTTGATACTTTTTTCTAAGGGCTTTCAACAATCAGGGTTACCGGACCGTCGTTGATAAGGGCAACATCCATCATTGCCCTGAATTTGCCTGTTTGCACGGAAATCCCTTTGTCCTCCAATCGGTTTGCAAAATACTCATAAAGCAAATTTGCATCTTCCGGTTCCGCTGCGGCAATAAATGACGGCCTGCGTCCTTTTCGGCAGTCTCCCAGAAGGGTAAACTGGGAAATCACCAGTGCTTCTCCGCCGGTTTCCAGGAGTGACAGGTTCATTTTTCCGTTTTCATCCTCAAAAATTCGCAGATTGGCGACCTTTTCCGAAAGATAGTCCGCCTCAGTCTTTTGATCGCCCTTTGCAATACCGAGAAGAATCAGCAGTCCCCTTTTTATGCTGCCGATAATTTCACCTTGGACCGAAACGGAGCTTTCTTTAACTCTCTGGATAACCGCTTTCATGGTGATAACCCTTATAGTATATTGAAAGTTTTGTAAAAAAGTCAAAATTTTAATGGCAAAGAAAAAAGTTCAAGTTCAAGGCGCGCAAATCTCGAGAAATGAGGCGTAGTTATCCTACCCCGCAATGACGAGAGATGAAGCGCAACGTAGAAATTGGGCTTTTTACGAAGCCATTTATTTAATTTTTCCAAGAAGATCCGCAAACGGGTTATTAAACGGCACTTTTTCTCCTTTTCTTCTGTTCTGATGTTCTTCTTTATGGTTCGTCCGCTGTTTTCGAATCTGTTTCTGACGGTTGTTTTTTTTTTCAGAAGAGGGACTCTCACCGGTTTTCATGGAAAGGGAGATCCGGCTGCGTGAGAGATCAACATCAAGGACCGTTA
>JAQYVL010000223.1 GCA_030145525.1 Desulfobacterales bacterium | reverse complement strand
TTTTACTTTGGTTAGAGACTTTCCGAGAATATAGCTGACTGCGGAAACAATATATATGATAACCATGGGAATGCCCGCGAGCGCAGCCTCAAGTGTCACAGTCCCGGATGCGGCAACGAGGAAATCCGCCCGCTCAAATACGTTATTTACACTTCCTTCCACAAACTCAATATAAGGCTCCTCGGAATGATTTTTAACGACCCCCTCCATATAACTGCGATCAGCCGATGGCGCCAAGGAAACCAAAAAACTAACTTCCCCGATTCTTCGGCGTATCAATCCGGCAGCATCCAGCATGACGGGCAGATGCCTTATGATCTCTTTTTTCCGGGAACCGGGCAAAAGACCGATGATCCTGGCTTCTCCTTTTTGATCTCTTTTGATGAACGTTTCATTCATAGCGGGATAGGTATCCAGAAGGGGGTGACCGATGAAACTGACCGGAAGACCATGCTCCTGAAAAAAATCAGCTTCAAACGGAAAAATCACGGCCAGCTGATCTGTACGTTCTCTGATTTTTTTTACCCGTCCCTGGCGCCAGGCCCATGCTTTCGGGGGTATATAATAAAGAACAGGAACTCCGATTTTTTTTGCAGCTTTTGCAGCCATCAAATTAAAATCCGCAAAATCAATTAGAATCAGAATATCCGGTTTCTGACTTTTCAGAAACTTTTTAACGATGCCCAGCGCTTTAAAAATAGCAGGAAGCCTCGAAAAAACCTCGGTTATCCCCATGACGGAAAGCTCGGATGAAGGAAACAGAATCTGCAATCCAACATTTTTGAGCTTCTTACCGCCAATACCATGGAATACAAGAGAACCGTCCCTGATCTTCATCGCTTTGACCAGATTTGAGCCGTGCAGATCACCGGAATCTTCACCGGCAATTATCATTACACATTTTTTATTATCCGCCTGATTCATAGAATTTTTAAGAAGCCATCAATCGTTTATATCTTCCGGTTTCTCAATGGCGATAATTGACATCTTCCACTTATCGGCTATCGCAATCATTTCTTCTTTTTCAAATACTACAGCTTTACCGGCTTCAATCACCAGCACGTTCACGCCTGCCGCGTGCATGGTTTTTATGGTTTCCAAACCGATTGCCGGAATATCAAACCGCAGGTCCTGGTTCGGCTTGCATACCTTTACGACGACCGTATTGCCGCTTCCCAGCTTCCCTCCCCGCATGATGGTGGCGTCCGTACCGTCAATCGCCTCAACGGCCAGAATGGAACCGCTCCCAGCCACAACACACTGCCCGATATCAAGCCTGCCGATCCCCTTGGCAATCTCCCATCCCAGAGCGATATCTCCCCTTTCTGACCGTGAAGACTTGCGCCTGGTCCAGCAACCCTTTTCCGCAAGGAGATTCGGAAGCAAAAATGTAGAAGGACGGATGGTGATTCCCTCTTTTTCGAGCAGTCCGGCAAGCGAACGAAGGATACCATCATCAAGAGTATGACGCATACCTGCGATCAAAGAGATCGCCTTTGTATCCGGACGTAAATCCTTGAATAGCTTAGCTTTGGCTATCGTGCCCATCATGACCGCTTCTGTTACATGGTTGGATTTGAAAAATTTAATCAGTTTTTTAATCTGCCCCAGGTATATCCATCGAACCTCATCGACATGCTCTTCCAGAAGAGAATCGGTTTCATTCTGGTGCGCTACAGCATAGATGGAGAGTCCTTTTGCCCGAGCTGCCTTGGCAAAAATGATGGGGAACTGACCGCCCCCTGCTATGAGTCCTATTTTCATAATGATTTGGCATTACCGGTTTGGGTTAGCCTACCGGGTTACACCTCTCCGTGAGGATTGTACAAATTTGATAAAGTTTGCCACATCCGGTATCTGCTCAACCTCAGCCTTTACGCGTTCCACCGCTTCATTCAGGGTAAGGCCGATTCGAAAAACAATTCGATAGGTTTTTTTCAGTGATGATATTGTCTTTGCTGAAAAACCGCTTCGCTTGAGTCCTACACTGTTCAACCCTTTTAAACGGGCTCTGTCTCCGGCGGCGATTACATATGGGGGGATATCTTTTACTACTGCAGCCTTTCCACCGATATAAGCGTAATCTCCTATTCTAACAAACTGATGAATAGCTACAAGTCCGCCGATGGTGGCATAATCTCCAATGGTAATATGACCTGCAAGGGTGGCATTATTGGCAAGAATGACCTTTTTGCCTGTCTTGCAGTCATGAGCAACATGAGTGTAGGCCATCAAAAAATTATCTTCGCCGACCTCGGTAATGCCTCCTCCTCCTTCCGTTCCACGATTTATGGTCGCAAACTCCCGGATGACCGTACCGCGCCCGATTTTCAGATATGTTTTTTCACCCTTGAATTTCAAATCCTGAGGCATTGTTCCAATAGAGGCATATTGAAATATTTTACAATCCGATCCAATTGATACGAACGGATCCACTGTAACATGTGAGCCAATCTCTGTGCCTTTACCGATTTGAACATTATTTTTTATGATGGAATAAGGACCGATCTCAACATCAGAGTCGATTTCAGCCTTGGGACCAACTATTGCAGTAGGATGTATCATTATTTCTCTCCCAAACCCGCTAAAAGTTCGGCTTCAGCTACCAGATTGCCGTCTATGGTCGCCTTTCCTTTCATTTTTAAGGCTTTTTTTCGTAATTTCAGGATCTTCAGTTCCGAAACGAGCTGATCTCCGACAAAAACCGGTCTTCGAAATCGGACTTTGTCCATGCCCATAAAGTAAAGCAGTCCTTTTTTCTTCTGAAATGAAGATTCATATGCCAGGACAGCTCCAGCCTGCGCCATTGCTTCAAGAATGAGAACTCCGGGCATAATGGGATCTTCCGGGAAATGTCCCTGAAAAAACGGCTCATTTATGGTTACATTTTTCAGCGCAAGAATCCGCTTCCCCGGTTCCAGCTCAAGAACCCGGTCAATCAGAAGCATCGGAAATCGATGCGGCAGAATATCCAAAATTTTTTTTATATCGTATATTTTTATCATTTCTCCTGCTTCAAAAATTTTTTAAACTTCCTTTCTTTTACTTTTTTTCGATATTTTTCAGTTTTTTCTCCAGTTCGGCAATTCTTTTTTTTAATTCCGGAAGCTGGGGGATCGTCCGCTGCACCCTCAACCATAATTTATGAGGCATTTCCGGGGTCCCGGATACGATCATTCCTTCTGAAATGTCTCTGCCCACACCGGCCTGAGGCCCTACCGTCACAAAGTCTTCCAGTATCAAATGCCCTCCAACCCCTGCCTGGCCGGCAAGAACAGTGTGCCTCCCGAGCGTCGTACTTCCTGCAACACCAGCCTGCGCTGCGAATGCGCTGTTTTCACCGATTGTTACATTATGCGCAATATGAACAAGGTTATCTGTTTTTACGCCTCTCTGAATCCAGGTCTGCCCAAGCGTTCCCCTGTCAATCGTATTCCCGGCCCCGATTTCAACATCATCGTCAATCCTTACAATGCCTTTATGGGGGATCTTCACCCATCTCTCCCCATCAGGTGCAAAACCAAAGCCATCGCTTCCGATAACGGAACCTGCATGAATAATCACCCTGCTTCCGATCCGGCAGCGTTCTAAAATCGTAACGTTCGGGTAGATCACCACATCATCTCCCATTGTCACATCACATCCGATCACAACCCCCGGATGAAGAACCACCCTTTCACCTATGGTAACATTATCCGCTATCACAACAGAAGGTCCGATGGAAACCGATGAACCGTGGGTAAAATTTTCACCGACAGATGCGCTTGAATGGATACCGGTTTTCCCGGGTACGGACGGATACAGTAATTCCAATATTTTTGCGAAAGCAACAAGAGGATTTTTCACAACAACAAGGTTTACGGCCATTTTTGGAACCCCTGAAGGAACAATCACCGCACCTGCCCTTGAGCGATCAATCTGCTTTATAAATTTCGGTGATGCAGCAAACGTAATTTCTTCTTCAGACGCTTCTTCAAAGGGTGCTGCACCCTGGATAAGCTTATCCGGGTCGCCCTGTATTTCTCCGTCGACCGCCCTTGCGATTTCTGCAAGTGACCTTTTCTTCATAATAAAGACCCGTTAATCGGATTTTTTATCGGAACCATTTTGATTGTTGTATATCTGAATAATTTTATCAGTAATATCGATTGCCGTTGGATAATAATACGCAACAGCTTTGTCTATTATCAAAAGATAGCCCTCTTTCTTTCCGGTTTCCTCTACAATCCCCATAAGTTCATCACGGATTCTTTGTACCAGGCGATTCTCAAGCTCCTTGAGCTCTGTAAAACGCTTTTTTTGCAAAATTTTGAAATCATTTATTTTTATGCGATATTCTCTTTCCTTTTCACCACGCATTTCCCGGCTCATTACAAGGGCCTCTCGTTCAAGTCTTTCTTTGATTTTTCTGATTTCGATTTCCTTGGCTTTGAAATCCTCCTCGATTTCACCCCCTTGTTTTTTCAAATCAGCCTGCGCTGTTTTCCCGGGTTTTGACACCATTAGAACTCTCTGCAGATCCAAAATACCGATTTTTGCGACATCTGCCGCATAAACATGCAAAACCGGAAAAATGAAAAAACAACTCATTAATATCAAAGCTGATTTTTTAAAATTCATGTTTATCCCCTTTATTGAATAGCTTTTTATATTCTACTTCCATACAAAATTAAATACATACCGGCTCTGAAGCCGATCCCTCTGACGGCCAGCCCGTTTTCAATTGATATAGCATCTGATTGATTTTTTCAAATTGCAATCCACCAGAATCTAAAATGCTCCGCCCATGGTAAACTCCCATCTTCCATCGCCTTCATATGGCCTTCGGTCAAGGATGTGCCCCCGCTCAATCCGGATCGGCCCCATCGGGGAGTACCACCTTATACCGTAACCGGCGCTTTCTCTTAGATTACCCAGATTGATCTTCTCATCTTCGAAGAATGCGTTTCCGGTGTCATAAAAAACCACCCCCATAATCCCTGCCTTT
>JAQYVL010000222.1 GCA_030145525.1 Desulfobacterales bacterium | reverse complement strand
TATATACCTATGACTCACATGTCACACTTTTTCATGAAATACTTTTTATATCATGATATCCGCTGGGGGGATGAACCTAATATCGGGACTCCGAAAACCGATGAAAAAATAGGTGTTGTTCTGAATTACCCTGTCTCATGGTCTGCATCACACATTGCAGGACACGGCAAAACAACCTGGGCAGAGGTCGCCACTTTTAATCCGGCAGCGGAGCCTGAAGAGAAATCAGAAAAGGGAAAGGAGTAGGTCGATGAGCAAAAGAAAAAAATTAAAAATTAATGATATAAGCAAGGATACAGAGAAGCTGTCAACAGTTGAAACTAAAGACCTTATGCCTCTGCCGGCCGATTTTGAAGAAAAGGAATGGGCGGACCTTCCCGAAGAAACAAAAGAAAAATGGGCTTGCATTCTTGATGACGTAAATATGCTTCAGATACCCAAGCCGAAGACTGTGGAGGAAGAAGAAGAACTGGTAAACAAATTCATTGTCGGTATGCGAAAGCTTTTTACAAAGGAAGACAACTGGACATTTCTGCCCATGCTCGAAACCACAATGGAACATTGTGCGAAATGCAATACCTGTTCCGAAGCATGCCATCTTTTTGAAGCCACCGGCGGGAATGAGATGTACCGGCCAAGCTACCGCACTGAAATTTTCAGAAGGATCTATAAAAAATACGTAAAAAAAGAACCTTTTTCAAAATGGAGAAATGGAGACATTGATCTGAATTGGAAGACCGTTGCACGACTTGGAGAGCTGGCTTATCGATGCAATATTTGCAGGAGATGCGCTCAAACATGCCCTATTGGAGCGGACAATGCTCTGGTAGCAAGGGAAATCCGTAAAATTTTCAGCCAGGAACTTGGAATGACCACACCGGAGCTCCATGAAAAGGGCTCTATGATGCAGTTGAAAACAGGTTCTTCAACCCAGATGACCAAAAACGTTGTTAAGGATAATGTGGAATTCATAGACGAGGATTTTTCCGAAGAATTCGAATATGAATTTGAAACCCCATGGGATGTTGAAGGAGCTGATATCCTGCTTATTCATAATGCAGGTGAAATCATGGCCTGGCCGGAAAATATAGCGGCATTTGGCATAATTTTTCAGGCGGCCGGGCTTTCATGGACAATGTCGAGCGAACTTGCCGCCTATGACAGCGTCAATTATGGCGTTTTCTATGATGATGTGCAATTTGCCCGAACTGCCATTTTGCATGCGCAAGCAGCAAAAAAACTTGGAGTCAAAAAGATTGTTCTAGGCGAATGCGGTCATGCACATAAAGCACTCACTGTTATTGCAGACAGAGTGCTCCCGGAAGCTTTGAAGGTACCTCGTGAAAGCTGTTTCCCGATTCTTCGTGATATTGTTATGTCCGGGAAAATAAAGTTTGATCCGGAAAGAAATAATTTTCCAGTAACCCTGCATGACCCCTGTAACATTACGAGGCTTATGGGAATCATCAAACCCCAGCGGGAAATTGTTCACAAACTTTGCCCCCAGTTCAGAGAGATGACTCCCAATGGCCCTTTTAACTATTGCTGTGGAGGTGGAAGTGGATTCGCAATTATGAGCCGCAACAATATTCCGGAATGGAGGTTCAAAGTCACAGGCCGGAAAAAGCTGGAACAAATGCTGAATGCATTCTCGGACTCCAGAGGGCCGGACATACCGAAATATGTCTGCGCGCCATGTTCAAACTGCAAAGGCCAGATACGGGATATCTTTGAACGGTATGAGCTTCTTGAAAAAGAGCGGATGACATACAGCGGCCTTGTAGAACTGATTGTAAACGCCATGGTTGATGTTAAACCCGGTTTCATAAAATGGGATGAAGAGTAAGGGTTCTGTTACTGCGGAAAACATTTGTGGCGAGCTTACAGCCCATGCAGGTATTCCGACCGACAGTTAGCAATTGTAACACATTTTCGAAACCCACTTAAATTAAGGAGTGGCATATGGCACATGCTTCTGAAAAAAGAATACTGGTTGTAAACGACGAACCGGATGTTCGAAACTTTCTGATTGCCTGTATCGAAGATGCCGGTTTTAAAGTCGAGCCTGCAATTGACGGAGTTGATGCCCATGAAAAAATCGAGGCAAATGTCCCCGATCTGATTATCCTGGATATGGTTATGCCGAGAAAATCCGGAATCAATCTAATGCGCAAGCTCCGGAAAAATGAAAAGTGGGCCGGGATACCTGTAATTGTAATTACCGCACATGCCAATGATGAATTCGGGAGTGACGATATGAAAGAATTAAACACCTTTGCCAATAGTCATCGTCCGAAGATCACCATGGAAAAACCGGTTACACCCGAGCGCCTTGTAAAAGCCATCTGCGAAATTTTTAAGTTTGAGGCAAATCCGGATTAATGTGAAGCTTGACAAAAAAAAATTCTGAATATTTCAGTCTGGAAGAATTTCTGGAAAGACCGGTTGACAAAGAATTGCTGCTGAAAACAACAGACAAACTCATAAACAGAACGCAATCGCTCCGTCAATTTTAAAAACCATTCTGAAAATATTTTACACTGGTCTTGATTGATTTAAGCCAAAGTGATAGAGGTCCAAATTTGTAGTATTTGTTTGAGGTAAATATTTTAATAAAAAATTAGGAATAATCAGGATTGATATGGGGATAAGGCTGAAAAAATTAAAAGGGAAAGGTACTTTCCAGAGAGGTGTTCATCCCCCCGGCCGGAAAGAAATATCTGCAGATAAGAAGATAGAAATAATGCCTGCTCCCGGCAAGGTGATTCTGCCGCTATTGCAAAACATCGGGGCACCCTGCAAATCGATTGTCAAGCCAAAGCAGGTCGTTGAACTCGGTGAAAAGATTGCGGATAGCAAAGAGTTTATTTCAGCTGCGATTCATTCGCCCATATCCGGAACGGTTTTGAAAGAAACAACAGTTACATTGCCGAACGGCCGCCATGTGCCGGCACTTCCAATCAGAGGAGAGGGAACTCAGCTTGACGGGCAGAATCTTTGGGACAGGCTTTATGGCGGAGAATGGCCAAAAAAGTTCGATGGGAAATTCAGCCCCACTGAAATATCCGATAAAATTAATGAAGGCGGATTGGTCGGCCTGGGAGGTGCGGCTTTCCCCACCCACGTTAAAATTGCTCCTAATCCGAAAAAACAGGTGGACACCCTTCTTATTAACGGCTGTGAGTGCGAGCCCTACCTGACGACAGACTACCGATTAATGGTTGAAGCGTCCGAAGCCATTATAAGCGGTTCCATTTTAGGAGGGATTGCAACCGGTGCAAAGGACATCGTTATATGCATTGAAGATAATAAACCGGAAGCAATTCAGACGATGCAAAAGGCTGCCGAAGGCACTGACATACAAATCGCTGCTCTGAAGACAAAGTATCCGCAGGGAAGCGAACGACATTTGATCAAAGCGGTTTTAGATCGAATCATGCCGCTTGGCCAGCTGCCTGCGGATGTTGGAGTAGCGGTCAGCAATGTCGGAACAATCGCGGCTGCAGCCGGTGCGGTTCTGAGAGATACTCCCCTTACCCATCGCGTTGTATCGGTAACCGGAGGCGGTATAAAAAATCCAAAAAATCTTCTTGTACTCATCGGAACCCCATACGGAGATATCATCGAATACTGCGGCGGTCTTACCGAAGATGCTGCCGTAGTTACGTCAGGCGGCCCAATGATGGGTTTTGCATTTACGGACTTTACGATGCCCATTACCAAAGGAACAAGCGGCATAACCGTTCTTACAAAAAAAGATACGAAAAAGGCAAAAGAGACAGCATGTATCCGCTGCGGCTTGTGTGTGGATGTCTGCCCTGTGAATCTGATTCCAACGAGACTGGCGACTGCTGCAAGGCACAGAGATAGTGATCTTGCCGAAAAATACAACATTACGGCCTGCATGGAGTGTGGATGCTGCGCCTATACCTGTCCCGCAAACATTCCCCTTGTCCAGCTCATCCGCATGGGCAAAGTGATGGTTATAGCGAACCGGAAAAATTGACTCGAGGAAAAATAATTTAAAAATGCCTAAAAAAACTGAAAAATCAAATTCCGAGAACGGTGACAGGAAAACCAGCCCGGTTATTTATGCGGCTCCTTCTCCTCATTTTTACAGCCCGTCTATTAGCGCTCGAAGGATGATGATTGATGTTCTGATCGCCCTTATGCCCGTTGTTGCTATGGCCTTATATATGTTTCAATGGCACGCGGCAAAACAGATCCTGATCTGCCTGGCGACCTGCTTGATTGCAGAAATTATTTTCACCAAAATGAGGAAAAAACTGTTTTCCATAGGCGACTGCTCTGCGGCTATCACGGGAATCATACTGGGACTCTCTCTTCCCGCACCGGCCCCATGGTATGTGGGCGTAATTGGTTCGGTTGTGGCTATCGGGATAGGAAAAACCATTTTTGGGGGTCTTGGGATGAATCTGTTTAACCCGGCAATGGTGGGCCGGGCCTTTGTGATGATTTCCTTTGCCAGTGTAATGGCCGCTTCCGGCTATCTTGATCCAAAAAACATTATCGATACAATGACGATGGCCACGCCGCTCAATGCATACAAACAGGAGGGAATTATCACACCCTATGCGGACCTTCTCATGGGAACAGGAAACGGTTCCCCGGGTGAAATCAGCGCA
>JAQYVL010000221.1 GCA_030145525.1 Desulfobacterales bacterium | reverse complement strand
GAAATACAATTTCGATAAAAAAATAAAACGCTATAATACAGGATCAGTTAAATGGGACCTGGTTAACGAATTGTTCGGCGGAGAAGATCTTCTACCCATGTGGATTGCCGATATGGATTTTGAAATTCCCGAACCCGTTATTAAAGCCCTCCGGGACAGGGCAATTCAAGGAATTTTCGGTTATACAGCATGTATGCCTTCATACTATGAAGCAACAATCGAATGGCTTAAAAAACGGCATACCTGGCAAATAGAAAAGGAATGGATTGTTTTCTGCCCCGGAGTTGTACCGGCTCTCAATATGCTGATACAGACATTTACAATACCCGGAGACAAAGTCATTTTACAATTACCGGTTTACTATCCATTCATGAGCGCTGTTAAAAACAATGGACGGATTATTGAAAATAACCCCCTGATTTTCAAGAATGGCAGATACCAAATGAACTTTGATGACCTTCGGGAAAAAGCAAAAGATCCGCTTTCAAAGTTAATAGTATTATGCAGCCCTCATAACCCGGTAGGACGAGTCTGGACAAAAGATGAGCTTATACAGCTTGGGGAGATCTGTATTAAAAATGAGATATTAATAATCTCAGATGAAATACACTCTGATTTAATTTTGAATGGATTCAGACATACACCATTTGCTTCAATTTCGAATGATTTTTTAAAACATTCAATAACATGTACGTCTCCAAGCAAAACATTTAATTTAGCAGGACTGCAAACATCAAATGTAATTATATCTGACCCTGAAAAACGAAATGAATTTTCTCAAAAACTTGATTCAAATGGAATCCACAGCCCTAATGTTTTTGGCGCACTTGCCCTGGAGGCAGCTTATAGGCATGGTGAGGACTGGCTTAATCAACTTTTAGACTACTTGCAAAACAATCTAAAATATTTAAAAGATTTTATTCATGAAAAAATTCCAAAAATAAAAGTAATAGAACCTGAAGCGACTTATCTTGTATGGCTTGACTGCAGAGAACTGGGTCTTAATAGAAATGAACTGAAAAAATTTATGCTGGGCGAAGCGAAGGTAGCGCTCGATGATGGATATATATTCGGAAAATCTGAAGGAGACGGTTTTGAACGCATAAACATTGCCTGCCCAAAAGCTACATTGAAAAAAGGATTAAAGCGTATTGAAAATGCTGTACAAAATCTTTAAAATGACAAGTTTTTAATTAAACAGACAATTTAAAAAACTTCATGCTCACTGCATCTCCTGTAGAAGCGAACCCACATCTAAACTGATCGTCCTGCCGGTTACGGCCTCAACTTTTGCCTTGATTATTACAGCGTTTTGCAACCTTTTCTCTATCTTTCCCTTAATTTTTGGATCATAGCCGTATCTTTTCAATGCTTTCTGAAACCGCTTTGTCAGGGAGACAATCGCATTTCCTTTAACCAGTTTATCCGCCAGATACAGAATCTCCGCACCGTTTACAGGAGTTCGTGAAGAACATTCTATGTCTTTATGAGCGGCTACAATATCTGCAACTCCGGGAAAGCCCATTTCCGTTAATACATTAGCTGCTTTTTGGTCATGACGCGTTTCTCCCTTGTACATATCATGCAGAAGACCGGCTGCAGTAATCAATTCTCTATCCATTCTATAACCGGAACGGTTTAGGGCATCGCATATCATTCCCGCTGCATCGGCTACTATACAGCAATGTGCGTATATGCTTTCATCAACAAAAGCCATGTCGCGGAGGATTGATTCACATTCATCCCTGGTCGGAACAGTATATTTCAACCACCTTGCTTTTGCCTCTTCATAATCTTCGATCGTGTCTATATCAAAAAGGATATTAGCGTCTGCCACCGGCAACTGGACTATTGTATCAGAAAGGTGCCTGAAGGCACCCCTGAGGCCGTCTTTCCCGTTCCATTGTCTGATAGTGCTGAAATATTTGGACGGTATGACAACCGGGTGGCCTCGTTTGTCCTGAAAACAGGGTATCAGTATGCTCCTACTGCTCATCTGGTGTTGTCTCAGCAAATATTGTACGGTCCAATGTCGAACCAAAGGGATGTCATTGGGTAGAAGGATAATCGCCTGAACTTCAGGCTCTAAACTCTCGAGTGCAGTAAGTACTGAGGAAAACATCTCCCGGCTGTTTTTCTCGTTAATGATGGACCGTATGCCGGCCTTTTCAAGAATCGGTTCAATAAGTTCCCTGTTATGCCCGACAACGACTCGTATATCGTTTACTCCCGCATCCCTGAACAGGGAAACAGATTTTTCGATGATAGTCTGATCCCCGATTTTCAATAAGGGTTTGAAGTGTTCCATTCGGCTGGAACAACCCGCTGCCAATATTACTGCTGTGATATCTTTTTGTCCCATTATTTTTTTTTCGATCGCGAATGTATCAATTGCCCCACGATGCTAACCGCGATCTCTTCCGGTGTATCTGTGTCTATTGGAAGCCCGATGGGACTCTGTACTCTTTTGAGATCTTCATCAGTGAAACCTCTGGAAAGCAGCGTTTTGTATATGGCGTTTCGCTTCTTTTTGCTGCCTATCATCCCGATATATCCTGCACTGGTTCTTAAAGCCTGCTCCAATACGTTTTTGTCATGCATATGGCCCCGGGTTACAATCACCACATAGCTGTTCTCATCAATGGCGAAATTTTCAAAGCAGTCATTAAAAGAATCGAGCACGATGATCTCAGCGGGAGCCGGAAAACGTTTTTCATTGGCAAACTCTTCCCGGTCGTCAAGGACTACGGCACGAAAACCAACATTTATGGCAAGGGCAGCGACTTCCTTCGCAACATGCCCCGCGCCGAAAATGAAAAGGGAGTCATTGTTTTCAAGTACGTCAATACAGTATTTTCGGCCGTTAATGACGACCAGGGCTGATCCGGCTAATGCCTTTCCGGTATCCCAGAGTCTGCTATGCAAATCAGGGGATATCGAAAACTCCTGATTGGTATCTCCGTCTTTTAATAGAAACCGGCGTAAAGCCTTGAGGCATTCTCCATCTTTGTTGAACTCCGTACACAGAATATGTTTCCGACATTCTTTCTGTATTGCTCTGATAGAATCAAAAACATGTATTGTATGATTATTTGAAGGAATATATTCACAGAGAAATTCAAGCATTCCACCGCAGATCATATCTGCTCCGGCTGCTTCTTTGGCTGACATGTCTATCAGTGACACGGCTGAGCAGGTATTTTCAAAGACCTCCATTCCCTTTTTTATCGCCGTGGCATCAACCATCCCTCCACCAATCGTTCCGATAATCTGCCTACTTCTGCTGATAACCATCATAGCCCCTGCCGAACGGGGCGTCGAACCTTTATCGCTGACAATCCTGATGAGAGCAAGGTCTTCGCCTTTTTTTAAAATATCCGCCACAGCAGAAAAAATATCTTCCATTTCTACAACTTATTTTTTATTGATATTATATATTCGTTTGTCTTAACAAAACGATCATTAGCCCCCGGTTACGATCGTTACGATGGTAACGTGATCATTATTGTTCAGTTTAGTTGACTTCCAGGATGCATCATTATTGATGAATGATTGCAGGCAGCCATGATCTTCTTCCTGAATACCCATCTTCAGGTATAGATCGTAAATGGTGCTGCCTTCCGACATCTCTACTACAGGTTTTTTTTCAATCTCCCGCACATTGCAAAAGCCCATGTATTCGACATGTATTTTCAACTTTCTCTCCTGTGCCAGGGTTTATTTTTTTTTAAAATTACCGGTGGCATACCCCAGGAAAATATTTAACGGAATACTCAACGTCTTATCCCCCAATATTGCCAGATCCCAGTTGGCTTCCGCCTTGAACAGACCGGTGGGATCCGAATTTGTGAGCACTTTAAACGCTATATTGCCATTCCTCCATACATAGGCAATGTCATATTCTTGCAGGACATTATCCGTTGAGAAGGTCCCGTTCCGGAAAATAAATCGTTTTCCCCGTTTCCCGTCTTTTGTCATCATGACAAACCTGTAATTACGGGTGACGAGCATATCCCGGACATATTTTTTTGTTTTGATATTCAGCTTTATGATAAGCGGCAAGATATGCATCAGGAGTGAAAATTTCATATTTGGCTACTCTCCTTTTATGTCACCGCATGCCAGAATTGTTCTCTTGACAAGGGTTTTGGTGATCAGCACCATGTAGGCATTGCCGTCCATGGGTTCTGCATCGGCGACAGCGGCCGTTCCTGCTTCTTCCGCCTTTTTTTCATCAATGGCACTACCGATTAAAATCTGTTCCGCTTTCAATGCCACGCGGGGAACCACACTCACGGCATTCAGACATATCCTTGCATGAGTGACTATATCCTTTTCACGTGTGATGACTGCGGAGCAGTTGACAATGGGAAAATCAATTGATTTTCTCAATGCGAATTTCATGAAAGCGCTTGAGGTGCCTTGAACCAATTCCGGCAATTGAATATTCGTAACAATCTCATCTTTTTCTAATATTGTCGTATGGCTTACGCCCACGTTAAAAAATTCCGATGCATTAATAGCCCGTTTTGAAGTTATGATCTTTGCATTCAGGGCGAGCAATGCCGGCGCCGTATCGCTGGGATGGACCGCAAAGCACCCGCCTTTGACACTGCCTCCGAAGAGCGAATGATACCGGTTATCCCCCTTGATGGCATAGCATCTGCCGCCGCCCTTTCTAAGGCAGGGAAACCTGTTTTGCGGAGCCCTGTAGTACCAGCATCGAATGTCCTGGCAAAGGTTTCCGGCGATCGTACCCATATTCCGCAGATGAGGAGATGCGGTTCGACCCGCTGCCGCAGCCAATGCAGAATATTTCGATTGAATCGTCTTATGATCAGCCAACCTGGAAAGGGTTACCAGAGGGCCGATGGATAGCACGCCATCCACTTCTTCTATGGTGTC
>JAQYVL010000220.1 GCA_030145525.1 Desulfobacterales bacterium | reverse complement strand
TATACAGAAATTTCCAAGGTTACAGCACACATGCGGGCACGGACCTCTATGCCATGGGGATAACAAGCATTAGTCAGTTCGGTCGAATTTACGCTCAGAACGCAAAAAAAGAGAAACAATATTATAAGCTGCTTGATGAGGGCCTGCTGCCAACCGCCAAAGGATACAGATTAAGTGATGATGATATTTTGCGCAGGCGTGTAATCACAAAACTGATGTGCGATTTTGAACTGGATTTCAAGTCGATTGAAAATGAATTCAACATCGAATTCCAGACCTATTTTGCCTGGGGGTTAAAAAACCTCGCCGAAATGATCGAAGACAATCTAGTGTCCATTAAAAACGACAGAATAAAAATAACCGATATGGGTCAGCTGCTGATTCGAAATATTGCGATGAATTTTGATGGCTATATTGAAAGGAGAGAAGACAAGGCTCGTTATTCAAGAACAGTATAATGAAATATGGAGGCATAGCCATTACCGGACTGCATTACGAAAACTGAAACCTGTAAAAAAAATCAACCGATAGTATGCTCAAACAAGCTGTAATACTTTTTAACTTAGGCGGCCCAGATACCCTGGAGGCAATAGAACCATTCCTGTTCAATCTGTTTTGTGATACCGATATATTTAAAATACCCGTTGGGCAAAAATTATTCGCAAAATTGGTTTCCCGGTTGCGTGCACGAAAAGTAAGGGAAAAATACCGGCAGATAGGTGGAAAATCTCCAATCAACAAATGGACGGAAATCCAGCGCTCAATGCTCCAGAACGAACTGCAAAAAAAAGTTTCAGATGTTGAGGTATATACTGCGATGCGATATTGGAATCCATTGATCCGGAATGTTGCAAACAAAATTTCAGACGAAAACTTTGATAAGATTGTACTGCTTCCCCTTTATCCCCATTATTCAATAACGACTACCGGATCGTCATTCAATGAATGGAAAAGATTTTATAAGGGAGACATGGATCGGCTGCAGTTTGTTTCGGATTATTTTGACAACCATACATACATTTCTGCGTTAAATGACAGAATAAATGAGGCGGTTTTGCGTTTTCCTGAACAAGTCCGGAGCGATATTCAGATGATTTTCAGTGCGCACGGGACGCCGGAACGTCTTGTGAAAGAAGGAGATCCTTACAGCGGTCAAATCAAAAAAACGGTTGAAATTGTGATGGCGGATCGTAATTTTTTACATGATTATCATCTGTGTTTTCAGAGTAAAGTCGGTCCCGTAAAATGGCTTGAACCATCTACGGATAAAATGATCGAAGAGCTGGGGCGAAAAAACAAAAAACACCTGCTGATCATTCCGATAAGCTTCGTGTCTGATCATATTGAAACACTGCACGAACTGGACATAGAATACAGGGATATCGCATGCAGGGCGAACATTGAAAACTTTATTGTAATGACGGGATTAAATGATTCCAGACTTTTTTGTGCGGCGTTAAAAGAGATCGCTCTCAAAGAACTTCAGGAAAACAACATCTGACGAATACTGACATAAAAAATGAAAAAAAACTCAATGAAAATCATAACTTTAGGTGCCGGAATATCCGGGCTTTCGACTGCGTACTGGCTTAACAAGGATGGATTTGACATCACCGTTCTTGAATCAAAAAATGAACCGGGGGGCTCCATGGAAACAAGACATGAAGAAGGCTTTCTTGTTGACTATGGGCCAAACAGCGGTCTGGAAACGGTGCCGCTAATAAGACAGATTGTTGATGAAATAGGCCTTCGTGAAGAAATGATTTACGCAAATGATAAAAGCGACAAAAGGTATATTCTAAAAAATGATAAGCTTTATGCACTGCCGATGAGTCCAATGGCCTTTTTAAAAACAAAACTATTTTCGTCCAGAGCGAAATTGCGTTTACTGGCCGAACCTTTCATCGGCAAATCGAAAGACGGATACTACCAGAGCATTTCTGAATTTGTACAAAGGCGGCTTGGCAGGGAGTTTCTCGATTACGCGATAAACCCTTTTGTCGCTGGTGTATTCGCAGGTGACCCGAGCAATCTGAGTGTTAAATCAGCCTTCCCAAAACTGTATCGGCTTGAAGAATTATATGGGGGTTTGATTAAAGGCATGATTAAAGGCGCCAGGGAGAGAAAGCAGAGTTCCGAGCAGTCCAAACAGAGCGCGAAGATGTTTTCTTTTAAAACCGGTATGCAGGCTTTTCCCAATGCAATTGCTGAAAAAATAGGCGATAAAATCAAGTACGGCTGTGATGTTCAACAAGTAGTGAAAGATAGAAATGGGTATAAAGTTTTATACACTCATAACAACAACACCTGCGAAGCATCAACGGATATTGTTTTATGCGCGATACCGGCATATAAAGCTGCTTCTATTTTCGGCGAGAACGACGGTGAATTGTTCAAACACTTAAATGAAGTCTACTATCCCCCTGTAAAAGTGTTATATCTGGGTTTCAAAAAAGAAAAAATCGGCCGGGCTTTGGATGGATTCGGATTTTTAATTCCGGAAAAAGAGAATAAAAAATTTTTGGGCGCAATCTGGAGTTCAGTGATCTTTCCAAAAAGAGCCAGCGACGATACGGCAGCCTTTACTTTATTTGTCGGTGGAGCACGGTCTCCGGAACTGCTGAATTGTGAGAACGAGAAACTTGTTCATATGGTCATCGAAGAATTCAAAAGCATAATGGACATTCATGATGACCCCATATTTGTGAAAGAAAAAACCTGGTCCAAAGCGATACCTCAATACACGCTAGGTTATATTGAGCACGAAAGATATTTTGAAAAATTTGAGACTATGAATCAGGGTCTTTTTTTAACCGGTAATTATCGTGGGGGAATTTCAATTGGTGATTGTATTAAAAATTCAGAAATGACATATAAGAAAATTACTGCTTATACGGAAAGCCTGGCCTGATGATTCTAATTTAACAAAAGAAAAGTTTATACCAAATTTGAAAGGGTAAATGTGTAAAGAAGATGCGTTATCTTCAAAGCTACTTTAACGAGTTGTGGAAATTTTTTGTATCGGTAAAGCTATCGATATCTCTGCTGCTTTCACTCGCGGCAACTTCGATTATCGGGACAGTCATCCCCCAAAATAAAAATCCCGCGGAATATGTGAAAGCCTTCGGTGATTTTTTTTACAGGTTATTTGATGTTTTTGACTTCTTTGATATGTACCAGTCCTGGTGGTTTCAGATGCTGATTATCTTACTGCTGATCAATATTATTGTTTGTTCAATCGATCGGCTTTCTAAAACCTGGAAAATTACCTTTGTCAAAAATCCGAAGTTCAATGTTTCACGATTTCGAACTCTTTCCAATAAAGAAGAGTTTATCAAAGATGGGGCGCCTGAACAGTTGAAAAGCATCTATGAAACGATTGTATCCAAAGGATTTGGATACAGCCGTACAGAGGACACTGAAAAGGGATTTTGTATTTTTGCAGAAAAATGGCGGTGGACTCGATTAGGGGTTTACGTTGTCCATCTCAGCATAATTCTCCTGCTGATAGGCGCAGTTATCGGTTCAAATTTCGGCTTTGACGGGTTTGTTAATATCCCCGAAGGCAAAGGGGTTAAAAGTGTTCGGATCAGCAACTCAGCCGAAACCCATCCACTTGATTTTGAAATACGATGTGATGATTTTAATGTTACGTTTTATGAATCAGGTGCTCCAAAGGAGTTCCGTTCAAGTCTGACGATCCTTGAAAATAGCAAACCCGTTTTACAAAAAAATATCATTGTGAACGACCCTCTTCGTTACAAAGGTATAAATATTTTCCAATCCAGCTATGGCCCACTTCCTCCTGAAGAAGTTACATTGAAATTTACGATCAAAGAATCGGGCATAAGCTATGTCAAAAAATTGCTGATCGGGCAGCAGATCAGTATTCCTGAAGGTTTAGGAACGTTTGTATTAAAAGGCTTCACGAAATCAGCCGCTTTCAGGGGGCATGCTATTGGAGAATCTTTTATCGGAGTTATAGAGCCGGCAAATGGAAAATCAAATGAAATAATGCTGCCTTTGCGTTTTCCAAGCTTTGATGACATGAGAAAAGGCGATGTTCTTGTTTCTGTCGAAGGCTATAAGGAGAAATATTATACGGGCCTCCAGGTTACAAAAGATCCCGGAGTCTGGGTTGTTTATGCAGGTTTTATTTTCATGATAATCGGATGCTTCATAACTTTCTTCATCTCTCATCAGCGGATTTGTGTTGAAGCGGTAAAAAGCGGCAACAAAACGAAAGTAATGATTGCCGGAACTTCCAATAAAAACAAACTTGGAATGGAAAGTGTAATTGCCAGGATTATAAAAAGACTAAACAGGTAAATAGCTGAACAAAAAACATAATGTAAATAACGCATTGATTTTTTATAAATTAAACAAATTATAATATTTAGCATACCGGGGAAACAAAATGAACAGTTCAAATTTATTATCCATTATAACCTTCGTATACGGTTTGGCCGCATTTTTATATATCGCTTCTTTGGTTTTCAAGCGATCTTTGCCGGGCAAACTGGCATCGGTAGTACTTTTAACAGGCGCAATCGGCAATGCTGCAGGTATCATTTTGAGATGGCAGGAATCTTACAAACTGGGAATCGGCCATGCACCTCTTTCAAACCTGTATGAGTCGCTGGTATTTTTTGCATTGACCATTGCGGTTTTTTACCTGATCATTGAACGAAAGTATAAAAACCGAATTATAGGTTCTTTTATAGCGCCTCTTGCATTCCTGACAATGGCCTATGCGTCATTATCTCCCAACATCAGTGACCAGATTCAACCTTTGCTCCCGGCATTAAAAAGCAACTGGCTTATTGCTCATGTAATCGCCTGTTTTATAGGCTATAGCGCATTTGCACTCGCGTTTGGCATTAGCCTGGTATATCTTATCAAACAAAACCGCAAGGAAGACAGCGACTCTATTCTAGGACGACTTCCCTCTGTAAATGTTTTGAATGAGCTGAATTACCAGTTGATAATGTTCGGCTTTTTGTTTCTCACCGTCGGAATCATAACAGGGGCTGTTTGGGCAAATTCAGCATGGGGCCGGTACTGGGGCTGGGATCCCAAGGAAACCTGGTCTCTGATCACCTGGTTTGTTTATGCGACGCTGCTGCATGCCAGAATGATGCGCGGCTGGGACGGAAAGCGTATCGCCTATTTGTCCATAGTAGGATTTATGGCAGTCCTTTTTACATATTTCGGAGTTAATTATCTGCCTGGATTACATAGCTACGGCAGTCAATAGAACGAAAATAAATGAATTTTCAGAGGCAAGGGTTTTATTTTTTATCACTTTGAGCTTCCGGAACGGTGAACAGCTCCGGCAAATAAAATTCATCGTATCTTGACAGCATGCCTATTATATCCAGCATTTTTAAATTGGAGACTCTGTTAGCGTCAAAACCCAATTGTTTAAAATCAAGGATACTTTTCTCAACATGACACATTCTCCTGTTTACTCATGATGAAAAAATGATAACGGTCTGTTTTACAATCTATTTTTCATTCCAGTATCATTACTGCCCTGGCGGCTTGGTATTTGGCCTAAATTCATTCTTTTTCGATTGATGCATTTTTATTTCAGCCTTGATACAAATGCCACAATGTGGTATTAAACGTATGCTTGTAAAATGGAATCAGAAATGCGGGGAATCGCTATGTCTATAGAGACAATAAGCCGCAAGAACCGGTAAAAATTAAGGATACAAGAGTATTAAGATATGGAAAGACTGAACTGCTGGGAATATTCAAAATGCGGGAGAGAACCTGGGGGGAAAAAAGAACAGGAACTGGGAAACTGCTCTGCAGCTACAGATACCACATTCGATGGGATTAATTCAGGCAAAAACGGAGGCAGAATCTGCTGGGCTGTAGCCGGAACCATGTGCAATGGAAAAGTGGAGGGCACATTTGCCGACAAAAGATCTTCTTGTACGAACTGTGAATTTTACAAACAGGTCCGAGCCTTTGAAGGGTTGGACGGGCATAATAAAAAATTTTTAAAATTTATTTTACAGGAAGATCGGAATCCAATTTTTAACAACATGAAACGCCGGAATATAAAGGCCGGAGAAAGATTTGTGTTCCAGGGAGAAATGGAAGATACTGCCTTTATCATTCAGAAGGGCTCCTGCCTTGCCATTGTCGAGAAAGAAGGAGAACTTTTCCCCGCAAATCATTACGGTGAAGGGGATATTGTCGGCGGACTGGGTATTCTTACCGGAGAACCGCGCCGGGCCCACGTAGAGGCTGAGACAGAAATGGATGTATGGGTTCTGGGCAAAAAGCAGTTTGATGTTATTTCAAAAAAAGATCCGGAACTACAAAACTTTCTGACGGAAATCGTTGCTGACCGATTCGATTCAAGAAGACCGACTGCCTACAGAATGATAGGTAAGTATGAAGCCACGGACATCATAGGGAGAGGAGGATACAGTATTGTATACAAAGGCGTACATTCCGCTTTAAAGCTGCCGGTGGCAATAAAAATGATGAGACATAATATGGCGGTTGATGATGACTTCCTTTCCTCATTCAGAAATGAAGCCAAAACCGTGGCGTCTCTGAATCATGAAAATATCGTAAGAGTTTATGACATTGAAGAGCGTTTCAAAACCGTATTTATTATTATGGAGCTTGTCGAGGGAGAATCCTTAACGGATAAGATCGCCCGTCTGAAAACCATGCCTCCGTCTCTCGCAGCATACTATCTTGTACAAATCTGTTTAGGCCTTGATTATGCACATCAAAAGGGAATCGTTCACCGAGATATAAACCCTTCAAACATCATCATTCAGCGAAATAACAGATTAAAAATACTTGATTTCGGACTGGCCTGCCTCGTTGGAACCGAAGATGTGAATTCAACCGGAACTATATTTTATATTTCCCCCGAACAGATAGAAGGTGAACCGGTAGATCAGCGTTCCGATATATATTCTTTAGGAATAACCGCTTTTGAGATGGTTACAGGCAAAAGACCATTTCCTGAAGGCAATCTATGGGAATTAAGAAAAGCACACCTAAACATGGACATCCCTGATCCTGCAGAGCTGTTGCCGAATCTGCCGGAGGGAATGAGAA
>JAQYVL010000219.1 GCA_030145525.1 Desulfobacterales bacterium | reverse complement strand
AGTCCGGCACCAACGCCCAGATATATTGCATCATACCCCTGTTCAAACAGTTCTTCCAGTGAAACGGTTCTTCCGACTACTGCATTGCATTCCAGCTTTACTCCAAGGTCTTCAAGAGCAGCTACTTCTGCAAATACAATCTCTTTCGGAAGTCTGAATTCCGGAATTCCGTATACAAGAACTCCTCCGGGCTTATGAAACGCTTCAAAAATGGTTACGTCATGGCCTTTTAAAATTAAATCGCCGGCTACGGTAAGGCCGGATGGCCCGGATCCGACAACTGCAATTTTTTTGCCGGTTTTTTCAGCCTTTACAGGCAGCTCGCATTCGCCGCTTTTTCGGGCGTCATCTGCTGCAAAACGTTCAAGGTTTCCAATGGCGACCGGTTCCCCCTTTTTGCTCAGAACACATTTGCCTTCACACTGAATCTCCTGCGGACATACGCGGCCGCAAACAGCAGGCAGACCGTTTCTTTCCCAAATCAGACCGATGGCCTGTTCAAACTTACCTTCCTTTATATGTTCGATGAAACCTGGAATATCAACTGCCACAGGGCATCCATCTACACATGCGGGCTTTTTGCACTGGAGGCATCTCCTGGCCTCTTCCATAGCTGTTTCGGGGCTGTACCCATGAGGAACTTCCTCAAAATTTTTTGCCCTGACTTTCGCTTCCTGTTCCGGCATGGGCTGCCGGGGTATCTTTTCTTTTTTCTCCGCCATTACATCCTCCGTATGATATATCTGAAAAATCCTCTTACAGGATCAAATGTTTGTTTTTGATCTGCAGGCTTTACGGATCCAAATTGCAAAATTCATCGTGGCTTGCTTTTTCGTCCTCCATGTATGCCTGAAGACGGAGCATAAGCTCGTCAAAATCAACCTGGTGCCCGTCAAATTCAGGGCCATCCACACAGGCAAACTGAGTCTTGCCGCCGACTGTTACACGGCAGCCTCCGCACATTCCTGTTCCATCGATCATGATCGGGTTTAAACTGACAAGGGTTTTGACATTGTAGTCTTTTGTGATTTTGCTTACAAATTTCATCATGGGAACAGGTCCGATGGCAACGACGAGGTTGATGCTCTGATTGTCCAGTATCTCTTTTAATACATCGGTGACAAAACCATGATGACCGTATGAACCGTCATCGGTGCACGCATGAAGTTTGTGGGATGCCGCCTTCATCTTATCTTCAAGGATAAGAAGCTCTTTGTTGCGGGCTCCGATGATGCTGGTCACGTTATTACCCGCTTCCTTGATAGCCCTTGTAATGGGGTACAGAACCGCTATTCCGGTTCCGCCGCCCACACAAACAACATTTCCAACATTTTCAATGTGAGTTGGTTTCCCAAGCGGCCCGATCACATCCTGATAGCCGTCGCCTTCCTTGAGGGTTTTAAAAAGCGCCGTTGATTTTCCGACGATCATATAAATAACCGTGATTGTACCCTTTTCCGGGTCTGTGTCGGCCATGGTAAGAGGGATTCTCTCACCGGTTTCCGTGGCTTTTAAAATGACAAACTGCCCTGGTTTGGCCTTTCGGGCTATCAGAGGAGCTTCAAATTCATTCATCACCACGGTTCCATTGGCCATTTCTTCCCGTTTTACGATTTTAAACATGCATAACCTCCTGACCTATAAATCAATATCGTTATTTGTATATAGCGACCTGATTATTCAGATAAAATTTATTAATTTGCGTGCAACCCATAAAATTACTTCATGCTCTACCCAAAATCAAGGTAAAAAAGCCAAAATTGCGTTAGTTCACAGCGCAGGCGCCTCAATATGAAAAATTCCAGGCCCATGATCGCGCAATCCCTTTTATCGTCTATATAATGTATGACAGTCTCGTAAAAAAATTCTGATGGCAAAGAAAAAAGTTCAAGTTCAAGGCGCGCAAATCTCGAGGAATGAGGTGTAGTTAGCCTACTCACGCCTATCGGCTACCGTTGCGCTTCGCTTAACAGTACTGACGAGGGATGCAGCGCAACGCCGAAATTGGACTTTTTACGAAGCCATCAATGGATGGAATTTTTCAATTAGAGATATAGAAGCGGATTTAGAATTGTCGATCAAAAGAGCTGTAGGGACAGCTTTTATGAATGAGAGCTATTCCAGGGCATCCTGTTTAATTTTTACCAGCGGAGAAATCATTTTTATCCATTGATTTCTCAAGGCTCTGTAATATTCCGGCTCATTGATGACAATGGACTGTATCGCCATGCCGCGCATGGAATAGAGCGTCAGATTCATCAGGGTTTCGATGGTGGCGGATGCATTGTCCACTGCATAGAAATGTTCTCTCCAGAGTTCATCCAGTGTGTTGAAGAAGTTTTTAATCACCGGCTTCAGACGTTCTCTTAGATCTATATCCGTCCGGCAGGCGACATTGAGTTCGAGCCAGATGTCACGATAGGGGCCCTGGTAAAAATTTTCCCAGATATAATCCACAACTTCGGTCAGCAGATTTTCTCTGTCTTTAAAGGTTGGAGCTATTTCCCGGGCTGCATCAATGGGTCCGCTTAAAAAGTGTTCCGCAGCCGCAGCCACAAGATCTTTCTTATTTCTGTAGTGGTGACGCCATGCTCCTCGTGATACGCCGGCCCGGTCTATAATTTGAGAAATGGATGTACCGTGGTATCCCCTTTCCTGCATGCAGGAAAGTGTTGCCTGGATCAGGCGCATTCGCATTTCCCGACTCTTTTCTTCCTGTGTTTTTTTTCTTTTTTGTTTGTTCATGAAGATATAGTTACACTATTCATGCATCGTATGCATCCGGCTCAGAACCCTTTTTGAACAAGGCTTCAACCGAGTTCGGATCGTTTTCAGGAGCAGAATACCCGGTCACCGGGTCAATTCGAACTTTAACGGTTTCATCAGGAAAATCAAAATACAGTCTCGGACTTTTTGTTTCCGCCTTTTTCATCACATCGATCCATATGGGTAGAGCCGCCTTTGCCCCGGTTTCGCTTTTTCCAAGTGTTTTCGAAGAATCCTGCCCAACCCATACTCCGGTGGCGATTGAAGGTGAAAACCCGATGAAAAGGGCATCTTTGTACTGGTTTGTCGTACCGGTTTTTCCCGCAAGGGGCTGCCTCAGAAACCTTGCCTTCCGTCCGGTTCCTTCCATGATAACACCATGAAGCATGTCGGTTATGATCGCCGCACCTGTTCCGGACATGGCGATCTTCTTTTTGGGCTTGGCGCGCCATATAATCTTTCCCCGCCGGTCATGAACCTCGGTAATTGCAAAGGGCGTAATATGCCCGCCATGGTTGGGAAAAACTGTAAAGGCGGAGGTCAGTTCAAGCAGCGTCACTTCCGAGGTCCCGAGCGCAAGGGAAAGATAGGGGAAAAGGTGAGACTTGATTCCAAGGGAATGGGCAAAACCTGCAACAGAAGAGGGGCCCAGTTTTTCAATGAGCCTGACTGCCGGGATGTTTTTTGAAAATGCCAGCGATTTTCGCAGGGTGATCTCCCCCATATAATTCTTGGTAAAGTTTTCCGGCTTCCAGGATGTGTTTCCTCCTCCCGGGAAAATAACCGGGGCGTCTAAAATCAGCATATTCTGGGGGAACCCCTGTTCAATGGCATAGCCGTATAAAATGGGTTTGAATGCCGAGCCGGGCTGCCTTTTTGCAGTTGTTGCCCGGTTGAAAGGACTCTGGGAAAAATCCTTTCCGCCGATCAGGGTCGAGATGCCTCCTGCTTTGATATCAATGCATATTACGGCTGCCTGCGGGTCCGGACTTTGGATTTTTTTCTGCTTCATGCGGGCTTCGAGCCGTGCCAGGCCTTTTATAACGGCTGATTCCGCCGCTGCCTGGAGATCATAATCAAGTGTTGTAAACACCGTCAGTCCGCCCCGGTATATAAGCGACGAACCGATTTTCTCTTCCAGAATGTTGAGAACATAACGGACAAAGTAAGGCGCTTTTGCCGATTGCACCGGGGACTCCGCAGTCTGGAGCGGTTCGCTTAATGCTTTCTTGTATTCATCATTTGCAATGATTCTATTTCTGACCATTTGCCTCAGCACGGTGTTTCTGCGTTTAACGGCAAGTTCTTTGTTGATCAGAGGAGACATACGGGAGGGTGATTTGGGCATACCTGCAATCAGGGCTGATTCAGAAAGGGTAAGGCTTTCTACGGATTTATTGAAGAATGTTCTGCCTGCTGCCTTGACACCGTAAGCTCCGCTTCCAAAGTAAATCTGGTTTAGATAAAGTTCAAGAATTCCGTCTTTGGTATAGCGGCGCTCCAGTTGAAATGCGAGAATCGCCTCCTTTAGTTTTCGAACAATTGTTTTTTTATGGGTCAGAAAAAGGGTTTTCGCAAGCTGCTGGGTGATGGTGCTAGCACCTTCAACAAATTTCCTTGCCCGTATGTCTTTATAAATGGCGCGTAAGATACCCTTCAGGTCAACTCCGCTGTGGCGGTAGAAATTTTTATCTTCCGTTGCCACAATTGCTTTTTTGAGGCGGTCCGGGATTCTATTCAAAGGAACTGGGTCTCTTTTTTCAATGAAAAGTTCGGAAAGAAGTACGCGGTCCGCCGAATAGATCCGGGTTACCGCTGAGGGCTTAAAGCTTTCAAGAGCCTGGATTTGAGGCAGATCCCGGGTAAGCGCAAGCAGAACGCCGCCTGCGGTTCCAAATATAATTCCGCATGCTAAAACCAGCAAAATAAGCATTTTATATTTTGTCATACGGAAATTCATTTTGGCTTTTATCCTGATTTTGCTTCTGTTTGTGCTCATTTATAGTTGAGCCTTCCTGTTTGGGCAAGGGTTTTGTTTTTCTTCATTCAAAACAGTTGACAACGGTTTCATGCTGTGAAAATTTGTTTAACAAATTAAGGCTTTAAGCAGAGCCAGTTCTCACGGGTATGCATATGGATCTGAAACTTCTCAGGGCGGCAGTTATTCAGGGAAAGTATTATGAAAATCTCAATAGAAGATATATTGCCATTCCTTCGTTGTCCCCGGACACACTCCGCTCTTAGTCATCAACAGAGGGCGTTGACGAATGATG